>NZ_JAUBUB010000085.1:0-26996 GCF_036705265.1 Microcoleus sp. B4-C2 | reverse complement strand
TAAAATCTAAAATCTAAAATCTAAAATCTAAAATCTAAAATCTAAAATCTAAAATCTAAAATCTAAAATCGATTGACCTCCCAAGCTAGCCCTCTTGCAAGGAATAAAATTACTCTATCACTTTTTAAACACTTAATTCCTTAAATCAATATAAATATAGTTGACATAATTCATAATTTGTGCATAGGAGAATTTGTCAAAAAAACTCCGACCTCCCAAGCTAGTCCTGTAGGTCGGCGGAGCATTCTATCAAACCTGCGATCTGAGAAATAAGTAAATTTTGATAGAGATTACTACATTTTATTGAGCTGCGATCGCAATTCTTCCAACTCAGCATCAATCACCGGGCTCGACTCCGAGCTACTAGCTGCTGCCGTTTTACCCGCTGCAGGCAATTGACCTTGAGACACAGAACCCCCGGTAAGTTGAGCTTTCATCTGAGCCAACTCGTCGTCAACATCGCCGCCGCTTTCGAGCAAGCGGAACTGTTCCTCTAAATTGCTGCCGCCGGCCGCCAGTTCTGCCGAAGCTCCCGCGCGAGCTTCTATCTGCAAAACTTTTTCTTCCATGCGATCGAAAGCTGCCATTGAACTGCCAGTATTCAGGGAGCCAATGGAATTGTTGAGCTGTTCCTGAGCTTTAGCAGCGGATATCCTCGCTTTGAGCATATCCTTCTTAGTCTTAGCTTCGGAAATTTTGCTCTCCAAACCGATCAAGTTGCGCTTGAGACTTTCCACCTGAGCCGATTGCTGATCCAGACTGGCTTTCAGCGTAGCCGCCGTTTCAGCGTGAGACTTTTTGCGAACTAGCGCTTCTCGGGCCAAAGTCTCGTCTCCTTTTTGCAGGGCTAGCTGAGCGCGCTGCTGCCACTGGTTAGACTGAGATTCAGCTTGATTGTACTGAGTCTGGGTACGCTTTTGAGTGGCGATCGCGCTGGCAACGGCCTGACGCAACTGCACCAAGTCTTCCTGCATATCCGTAACAGACTGTTCTAAAATCTTTTCCGGGTCTTCAGCTTTGTTGACCAGATCGTTAAGATTGGCTTTGACGACTCGGCTAATGCGGTCAAATAATCCCATAATGCTATTTTTCCTGGGTGAGGTGTACGAAGTAGGCGGCAAGAAGGCTTGATAGCCCTAGCCCGCAGTTGTGAAATTCACTCTGGTCAGATTTTTAGTGCGATTTAGTTTTTGGCAATTTTTGCAGACAGATAAATCCAGTTTAAAGCGATCGAGTAATGTGATGCAGGCAAGCTTATTCATGCACCTACCTCTTGAGTTTAACTTCGATCCGGGAATTCCCCAACAGGCTTCGAGCCATCTCTAGCTAGGCTGTTGAGAAGTTTTTGCTCGTCCCGACTCTTGTTCTGTTGCCGGGGTTCAGGATGCGGGCGGCTCCCTCGACGGCAATTTGGGTGTATTGTTGCCTGGAAGCATTTGTGCTTTCATCGCGGCCAACTCGGTATCCACATCGTCGGCGCCTTCGAGAGAGAGAAACTTCTTTTCTAAATCATTAGTTCCGAGTTCTGCGATTGCTTCGGAGCGAGCTTCTAGCTCCATGACTTTCTCTTCCATCCGTTCAAACGCGCTCAAAGCGCTGCCGGTACTGAGATTGCCCATCATTTCTTGAAGCCTTTCCGACGATGCAGCCGATCGAGCTCGGGCAATGTACATATCTTTTTTAGATTTTGCCTCGGAAATTTTACTTTCGAGCGCCCGCATATTTTCTTTAAGTTTAGTCACAACAGCCGATTGCTGATCCAGACTGGCTTTCATCGCCGTTGCCGTTTCTTGATAAGATTTCTTGCGCGTCAGAGCTTCCCGCGCCAAATTTTCCTCGCCTTTTTGCAAAGCTAGCTGCGCCCGCTGATGCCATTCTGCTGCTGTAGACTCAGCTTGGGAGCACTGGCGTTCAGTGCGTTTTTGAGCTGCAATCGCTCCTGCCACAGCTTGTCTGAGCTGCACTAAGTCTTCCTGCATATCCATTACAGCCTGTTCCAGAATTTTTTCTGGGTCTTCGGCAGCCCCGACCAAACTGTTAATATTGGCTCGAATCACTCGCCATAGGCGATCGAATAATCCCATTTTGCCCGTCTCCCGATTTTATTAAATTTTAGATTTAGGACTGGGAATTGACAATTACAAAACCAATTTTGTGTTAGACAAAACATTCATCATTGTCTAGCTTTGTCTAACAATTTAGTTAAAGTTTTTCACCCTTTACCTAATTTATGGTTGATAGTATTGTGGCTTCACCCCTTTTTCTTGGAGTTCTTTCACCAAACGTTCTGCTGAGGCAGCATCGTTCAAAGCCCCCATTTGGATCTTGACACCCTTTGAGAAGTTTCGCACGTAGGCATCGGGAACAGCGGTTCTGGCTTGCTGCAGCGATTTTTCGTCGGTGTAATCGGTGACAACGTAATAGAAACCGTCGGCGGCCCGTGCAGGTCTTCCCAGCGGGGGTGTGGCGGCTGGGGATGCGGCGGCTGGGGATGCGGCGGCTGGGGATGCGGCGGCAGGCTGGGCTGGGGAGGGTGTTGGAGGCAGTGTCGGCAGTGTCGGCACTGGCTGGGCGGCGCTGGGGCTGGGAGTGGGAAGCAAAGCCGTACTCAGATTGTTGAGTCCTTGTTCCCTACCTCTGGCGGGGTTGCCGTCTTCTGTAGGAATCGGCACAGCCGCGCCAGGGCCCGGAGGCGCTGGCGGAGTTGGCGGGATTGATGCTTTTGGTGACGGGGAAGGAATCGGGCTGACTGTCGGCTGGACATTGCTGAGAGTGCTCAAATCTAGCTCGACAAATTCTTTGGATACCAGATTTGGAGCTTTCGGCAGTTCCTTGGTGCTGGTATCTGAGGTGGAAGTAGAGGCGGGACTGTCGCTTGGAGAGGATGAGGTGCGATCGAGCAAACGGTTCAGGCCGGCAATCTTAACTAGATTTGACGGGTACATGACTGCGTAGCCCAAAGCTGTGCATGACAGCAAAAACAGCAGCATCGAACTCAGTCCCAAGGGAGTTAACAAACTGGCGGCTAAACTGCGTTCTACCGTAGGCTCAGCTTTTGACTCGTCCAAACTTTCGATCAGTTTTTCGCTTGATTCGAGATACTTGTTGGGTGCGAAGGCACTGCTAGATAATTTTGTGCCACCCCTGGTAGTTGCTAGCGGGGCATCGCCCTGAGTGCCGGCAAGGGATAGCGGCAGCGATAGGGGCTGCTGGGTTTCCTCCGCAGTCTCCGGCGACAAATTTTGGGCTAGCTGTTGCTCGGTTGTGGCTGTTTGCTTGCCGCTACGAACTGAGGGCGACACCCACTGTTCGGCGCGCCTCCTGTGCCTTCTGTATGTTGTCAGTTCTGCTTCTAGATTTACATCTAGACTCCCCAGGACTGCTTGCAAAGCAGGGTTGATTGGGGTTGAAGAGGATTGATGATTTGGGGATTCAACCGAAGAACGCTTACTCATTAGCAAAACTCCTACCGCCTCTGAATTAATTTTAATATGTTGATTGTAGAGATAAACAAGAAGCGTAAATTACCCAGCACGCTCCCTGAGTACAGGTACAGTGTGGGCTTTCAATAGCCCTGAAATGATCTTGCACATTGCAAAACAATCTCGAACCTTCGGGCTTATTTACGAAAGCCCCAATAGCAGCAATATTCTTACTGCCGTTTAAGTCGGCATCACCTTTCCATCCACAATGACCACAAGCAAACTTTTTGCCGTTTCTATAAGATTCACCCTTTACAGGGTTAATATGATTGCATTTGTGGCACATTTGGCTAGTGTATCTAGGCTCCACCAACAAAATCTTTACGCTATGCTTTATAGCTTTGTATATCAGGAATTGGCGCAACTGAAAAAATGCCCAGCTATTGCTAAGTCTCCGCTCTTTTTTTGAGCGTGGCTGCTGATTTGTGCGTTCCCTAATTCCCGTCAAATCTTCCAAAGCGATAACTTGATTTTTGTTCTTAGCCTTGGTTACGATACGGTGACTGATAGTGTGATTTACCAAGGTCTGAAAGCGCTTTTCCTTGCCCGACAACCGTTTCAACAATTCTCGACATCTACGCCGAGTGCTGCGCGTGCCTTTCGTGGCTTTTCGCTGGATATTTACTCTCAACTTGGCATAATGATTTCTAACTTTGGTAATTTGTTTACCGCTAAATGTATCTCCATCAGAAGTAACTGCAATATCAGTCCTACCCAAGTCACAACCCAAAACTTGATTGCTGGGTGGAGGCTCGGCTGGCTGAGATTCAAGCTGAATATTAAGATAGTAACTGCCATTTTTGCGTTTGCACAAAGTAGCAGTCTTGGGGTTTTGACCTTTCAATAATCCAAGTTGGTAGTTCCCGATAGCCAGTGCAAACCTTTCCCTACCACCAGTAGTGGTCAAACTTACTGTCCAATCTTTTTCCCTAAAAGAAAAGATACGGGTATCGTAAGTGACGCTAGTAGGAGCAAAGCGGATGACTGGCTTCCCATCTTTTTTAGCTGTTTTTCTGTTGCCAGAAACCCGTCTAATAGCATGGATTGCTAGCTGTGCCGAAAGTCCAAACATATCTCTGACATCGTGATATACCAAAGATTGCATCGCCAATTCATTTGTCAGGGTTGGTGGCACAGTTTGATTCACATATTCACAAGCATTCGCAAACGCCTGAAGGGTCGCATCAAGTTTGAGGGACTGCTCAGGCGTTACTTGAAGTTTGCAAGATACTGTCAGGACTTGTTTCATGACAAGAGTGTATCACGTATTGAATAAATTCTGTTGCGTTTATAGATAATTTGTTCAGCTCTTGAGCCTCACGCGCATTCCTCCCGTCACTCAACGGAGTACCGTTAGAGTGCGGGACTCCTGCTGTTTTAGTTGAAAACTTGCCTATTTTATGATTAAGTAATTGGACAGAATTAATTACACACTGATTTTTTGCTGTTCTTTACTAGACAAGGCTTGTCGCCCAAAGTTTTGTGTAATTAATTGTGTCCTACTACTTAGCTACTTTTGGCGTCAATGCAACAAGGGCCCGATCGCCTGCTGTCGATCGTCGGCAGCTATTTTTCATTTTCATTTGAAAACTTAATTGTTGCTGTTTCCCGGAGGCTGCTTACCGACACTCTCAGCCAATTTTTGTATCCTGAGCTACCGCTTATTTGTGACCTTTCATACTCCTTGGGTATTTGTACTTTTTCTTGATCCCTAACGCCTTTATAAACTTTTAACCTATGTTTTTACCTATACAATGAGCAAGCACCGAGCTAATTGTTTCTATATATAACGAGATTATAAATAAATTATAAAATTTAATTATGCTTTGGGGATCGCTACAACCCAGACAGCATAAAGGTTGGGATGCTCTAAGGCAGACTAGCTCTGCAAGGGACAATTAGAGATGAAAATGATTTCCCTAAGAACTTTTATGCAAACCTCATTAACTTCACCTTTAACTTCAGCTTGTGGTCACTGCCGTCACTATACCCCTGAAGGCAGACGCGGGGGTGTTTGCGCTTTATTAGGCGGGCCGATTCAAAGTCACTGGAAAGCTTGTGCTTTAGCGGTTTCGCCTTTTAGGTCATCTTGGGAAAACATAGAAGAAATTGGACTGTGGCCAGAATCGACTCTGACGCTGCAGGATGCCACCGTCACTCTTTCTGAGCGCAATGCCTGCCAGCTTACAGGCACAACGTTAACCGAAAAATCCGCTGCTGCAGTCTCAGTTTAGTTCGTCGGCTGCCCTGCTGCTCATACCATTTTCGATTTTCGATTTTCGATAGGGGAATCACCGATCATTATCATGGTTTGCATCTGGCAAAGCAGTTTCATTCTTTTTTGGCAACAGGTATCAATACTGACACTTTTGGACTACAGGGTGCATTTGGCTTTACTAACTCATAAAAATCAGCAGCATCTACTTTAATATGAGCGCTTGACACTCCCTGACCTAAAGGACAGGGATTCTTAATTCAGCGACTGACCTTAAAATGTTGCGTCCTTTCGGCAATCCTCAAACTTTTTAACCGTAGAAATCCTACCAATTAACGAGCCTGATTCGCAGTCATCCCTCTTGGTCTATCTCCAAAAGCGTACTAGGATATTTACCTAGAGTTCGGGTATGCCCTACCCTACTTAACAAGACTAAATAGTTTGTTTCTCTGGTTAAAGGAACTGTGTTAAGCCCCTAGCTGTTTATAGAGTTTTCGCCGCTCTTTGTCCCCCGGTTTACGCGCCAAAGTGTGTCGTTAACTGTTTTTATACACGATGGCGAAGGAGTTTAACCTTGACTACTCTAGTATACTAGAAATTGCCTCACTTTTAGGAAGGGATTTAAGAAATTAAAGCCGTCCTAGAAGGACAGGGTTTTAGACCCCATTTCGTTGATAAAAAAAACTGATTTCTCCATCCAGCTATGGCAGCCAAGGATATTGACTAAAATCAGGTTGCCGTTTTTCTAAAAAGGCTTGTTTGCCTTCGGCGCCTTCTTCGGTCATATAGTACAGCAAAGTGGCATTTCCCGCCAGTTCTTGCAAACCGGCTTGACCGTCGCAGTCGGCATTAAAAGCGGATTTCAAGCAGCGAATCGCGATCGGACTTTTTTCGAGAATTTCCGCAGCCCACTGCATCCCTTCTATTTCTAGTTGTTCGACGGGTACGACGCAGTTGACTAAACCCATTTCTAGGGCTTGCTGCGCGCTGTACTGGCGACACAAAAACCAAATTTCTCTGGCTTTTTTCTGGCCGACAACTCTGGCGAGATAGCTAGCTCCGAAACCACCGTCGAAACTGCCGACTTTGGGGCCGGTCTGTCCGAAAATAGCATTGTCAGCAGCGATCGTCAAGTCGCAAATTAAGTGCAGAACGTGACCCCCTCCAATTGCGTAGCCTGCAACTAAAGCAATTACAACTTTGGGCATAGATCGAATTAACTTCTGCAAGTCGAGCACGTTCAACCGGGGTATGCCACCTTCGTCTACATATCCCGCCGAACCCCGCACGCTTTGGTCGCCGCCGGCGCAAAAGGCGTATTTGCCGTCTGTATGAGGCCCCGCACCGGTAAACAGGACAACGCCAATTTTTGTGTCTTCACGGGCATCAGTAAAGGCATCGCACAGTTCCAGAACTGTTTTGGGACGGAAAGCGTTCCGTTTGTGAGGTCGATTGATGGTAATTTTGGCGGTGCCACCACTTTTGTGATAGAGAATGTCTTCGTAGGTTTTGGCGGTTTGCCATTCAATTTGCATAATCAATCAATTTTAGATTTGACACCAAGCTGGGTCTATCAAGGCAGCGACAAGTCGCTTTTAGATTTTAGAGGCATTCGGTTCAATGGGATACAAGGGTCGATCGACTCTTGCAAAAAAAAAATCAAGCGGGACTTAGGCCGAAACCAGGTTTTTGAGCAACATACGCCGTGCAGCGCTCTTGGTAGGTAAGAGCGCCCAATTCCCATATCCAATGGAAACAGCGTCAAATCCTCGAAATCCTCTCTCACTACTTTGTACTGCCCAAAAATTTATAGGGGCTGGATTATTGGCGGAGTAAAATACTCAGCAAGTGCTTTGCTGCTTTGCCAAATACCGGATCGCGGGACTCGAATTCGCTGGGATCGAGTAAAGCTTGAACTTCGGCAAAAGCTTCTGAGTCGAGGGTTCCTTCTTTAGTAAATAAAGTGTCTATGACTGCAATGTGTCTGGAGTCGAGGCCGAGCCGATTGGCGATCGACTGTAAGTACATTTGCTCCCGCAGGTCGATGTGTCCGTCGGCCGCTGACATTTCGTAGCCGGAACCGATGAGCAACAGTTTTTCTGATTCTGAGAACAAAGCTGTCAGGGTTAGCAATTCCGTGGGGTTGAAGTAAACCTGCTGTTTCGATACTCCTTTGACAAGGCGCTGAATTAGTTCTACCCGATCGCGGTCGCCGCTGGCAAAGGCTTTGAGAGTCTTTTGCAGGCGTTCTTCTTCTTCAACTGCGATCGTCCTGTCAATAATCATCACTCCGCGCAGGATGGAAATTAGAGCCGTCAGAAACACTACCAAAGGAGTGATATCTTGTTCGCGCAGCTTTTGCCGACTAATGCGGCACAACAGCTCAACAATTTCAGTGGTAATCGTAGTGGTGTCCATAATTAAAGACTCTCGATTAAGCTGTAATGTAACTTTCTATATCGATCTTAAGTTTTTCTGTTACTTAGGTATGACGTGAATTATAAAGCTGAGCCGTTGGCTATTAGTGAGACTACTTATTTTATTCACAAACGCTGGATGACTAGGGCTGTGGAACTGGCGCAAGCAGCGGGTGATGCTGGTGAAGTACCTGTGGGTGCTGCCATTGTTGACGGTACTGGCAAATTGATTGCCGAAGCGCAAAATCGGCGAGAGCGAGATTGCGATCCGACTGCTCACGCTGAAATCTTGGCTTTGCGGGCGGCCGGCAAAGTTTTGCAAGACTGGCATCTCAACCAATGCACGCTCTACGTAACGCTGGAGCCTTGCCCGATGTGCGCGGGTGCGATCGTCCAAGCTCGGATTGGTTTGCTGGTATACGGAGCAGATGACCCGAAAACTGGCACGATTCGGACTGCAGCTAATATTCCCGATAGCGCGCATTCGTGTCACCGCTTAGAGGTGCTCGGCGGTATTATGGAGTCTGTTTGCCGCGATCAGTTGCTTTCTTGGTTTGAAGCGCGCCGGAAAAATTAACAGGTAAAATTTTTTACTTTCTTGGGGGCGATGTTTAATCGAAATTGATCCTTTAACTGAAATAATAGATCCGTAATGGCCCGCTCAAGCTTTCGAGGTGGCAGACTGCTCTGCATTATTGCTGTCCGGTTGGTTGAGGTTTTACCTGTTAGAGATTATCTCTTGCGGGCGCGATCGCTCGATCGGCACAAGGCCAATAGCAAAAGTGTCCCGATCCAAAAACTAAAGATTTGGCCAACACCTTACTTTAGACTTTAGATCTCGATCAAGCAGCTTAATTGCTATGCCCCACACCGCCACGATCGCCGTTGAGTCCAGTAAATCCTCTCTAGTGAAGCCCATGCCTGCCAAGGTAGCATCTAATACCTCTCGCGTTTCTCCTTGGTTAACCTCCTTGCTCTATCCGCTAGGTCACTATGTTGTCCTACCGTTTCATTTTGGCAAGATTGAGATAACCGGACAGGAGCACTTGCCGAAAGACGGGCCTGTCATCTTAGCCCCTACGCACCGCTCCCGGTGGGATGCCCTGATGATGCCCTATTCAACTGGACAGAAGGTGACTGGACGCGATTTGCGGTTTATGGTAACTGCTGATGAGGTCAAAGGAGTGCAAGGTTGGTTCATCAGACATTTGGGGGGGTTTGCTGTGGATCTCAAGCATCCGGCAATTGGGAGTCTCCGTTACGGGGTGGAACTACTCCTCGACAAGGAAATGTTGGTGATTTTTCCCGAAGGCGGTATTTTTCAGGATGGCGAAGTTCACCCGATTAAGCCGGGATTGGCGCGTTTGGCAATGCAAGCAGAGTTGAGCAAACCGGGTTTGGGGGTGAAAATTGTACCGATGAGTATCCGCTATCGCCCGCGCATTCCTCAATGGGGTGCTCAGGTAAAAGTTGCGATCGGTTCTCCGATTTCCGTGACGGATTATGCCCATGGTGGCGGTGGTAAAAAAGAAGCACGATTGTTGACAGCCGATCTCGAAATGGCTCTTAAAAAGCTTGATGAAAGTTGAGAAGAAGAAGGAAGAAGGAAGAAGGAAGAGGGAAGAAGGAAGAGGGAAGAGGGAAGAGGGAAGAAGGAAGAAGGAATTATGATATAATGTTTTCGAGTGCTGTCGAGAGATGCTGCACTTATTTCGCTGCTTTGTTATGTCTGTATTAAGTGTGAGCATTAATGGATTGTGCTTTGAACTTTAAGCCTGGTCAAATTGTCAGTTTAGAATGTGGAGATGCGTGCCTGCATTCAGAGGTGATCCAAGTGGTTGAGGCACGTCAAATTTGTTGGGTGCGCCCTTTGATGTTAGTTGTATCGGCGTCGGGGAAGGATTTATCGGCAGAATACACTTTATCCGATTTGCGAGATGGTGCTGATTTGCTTTGGCCGCTTAGCTTGTTTCGGGAGGCTTTTGATACTGAGGTAATTTCGCTTTTGACTGAGTTGCACTCTCTGGATGCTGAGAAAAAGGATGGTGCGATCGCATCTCGGCAACTTAGAGATTTTGTCGATCGAGTTTGGGAAGCTTTTCCGAGTGCTTTTCATTAATCACATATCAGGCGTTTTGTCTATTAGTCCGCCAGGGGTTGAAAACCCCTGTCTAATAGCTAAAGTCCTCTTGCATAAGACTCATACCCTCTTGATTCTTCAGTCCGCGTAGGCGGACTTCGTTTGTCTAGAAGCGATTTCAATCGCCCAATTTTCTTTTCACTTTTCGCGGACTATTATACTAAAATACAGCGTGTGAAAGCTCTTCCGGGTTGAGATTATTGTGAATAACTTGACCGTCGCGGAACCAGACAACGCGGCGAGTTTGGCGCGCCACTTCGGGTTCGTGCGTTACCATAACCACAGTCATGCCGCTTTCATTGAATTCGGTAAAAATATCCATTACTTCTTGAGTAGTTTTTGTATCCAATGCACCTGTAGGTTCGTCAGCCAGCAACAACACGGGACGGTTGACAATAGCCCTGGCAATGGCTACCCGCTGCTGCTGTCCTCCTGATAGTTGATTCGGTCTGTTTTGCAGCCGACTTTCCAGGCCTACTTTTGTTAAAGCGTCTACTCCCCGTTCCCGTCTTTCTGCTGCGGGAATGCCGGCATAAACCATCGGTAACATGACATTTTCTAATGCTGTCAATTGAGGCAACAGGTGAAATTGTTGGAAGACAAAACCTAATTTTAGATTGCGAATTCCGGCTAATTCTTCTTCGGGCATTTGGGCGACATCTACGCCGTCTAAGTAGTAACTGCCGCTCGTAGGTCGATCGAGACAGCCGATAATATTCATAGCTGTAGATTTGCCGGAACCCGATGCGCCCATAATCGAGCAATATTCTCCTTGTCTTACCGTCAAGCTGACGCCGTTTAAGGCGCGAACTTCGAGGTCGCCAATCCCGTAAACTTTTGTTACATCTTCCAGACCGACAACAACTGGCTTTGAGAGGACTTGCGGGTCGAGGTCTTGGTATGTATCGGTTTGTAATTCAGGCATTTTTTTTCTGTGCGATCGACACAACTAACTACTAACTTAACACTTCTTATCGGTTTTGGCGGTTGGAAGGGCGATCGTTTGGACGCTAATTTCAGTATCAGGCGTCAATCGATTTTAGATTTTAGATTTTAGATTTTAGAATTGAAGCATTCACAAGGCCCAAAAACGGATACAAGCTCCCGACTTAAGTCGTGGAAAGATAAAAATTTTAGACCCTAGTTCAAGCTCCCAGATTTATCTGTGGGGTAAATCTAAAATCTAAAATCTAAAATCTAAAATCTAAAATCTAAAATCGACTGACCCCACGGATAAATTAGGGGGGAAAGTTTCATCGGATACAGGTTTTTTATCTCTGGGTTCTGAGTCTCCGAAGGAATGAATCTAGGGGCTTGTATTCTGGATGCTTTCGGTCATTGCAAATGCACCGGAGTAGAGTGAACCAATCCCGAAGAATGGAGATTGCTTCGCGACTTTAAACAAGTGGGACAAATTGTAATTATGGAACTTACACAAAGGTGGTGAGAAACCTGATTTTTTCACGATCATCATTCGCTACAGCGCGCATAAACCATAAAAAACCCGGTTTCTGTGGTCTTGATGCGTAAGCCCTAAATTAAACAATTTGTCGCTTAAATGCTCTCAGGATCGATGTTCAATTCGCGCAGTTTTGCTGCCAAACGTTCGGCCCTTTGAGCTTCTTGTTCGGCTCTTTGAGCTTCTTGTTCGGCTCTTTGAGCTTCCTGTTCGGCACGCTGGCGGTTTAATTCCCCCTGTTCCTCCAATTCCGCATAGGAAAGAAACCTTTGTCCATCGGATCGATATATTTCTAACCCAGCTTCGCCCAACTCAAATCGTACTCCCAATCTCGGACTTACCCAGCCCTCCATCGGCTCAATTAATTCTAAGTTTCCTTCAATTCTTTGCCAACCGCTCAAATCGTTGTTTTCGGGATCGTAAAGGTAATATTCATCGACTCCATAGCGATTGTAAAATGAAAGTTTTTTGTACATCTTGGTTTGTCTGTCGTTGTGAGAGCGAATCTCAAAGGCAACTTGGGGAGCAATATTATCTTCGTTAAATTGCAGGTAGGAACGTCGATCGCCCTTTGGTCTGCCAAATATTACCATGACATCCGGTGCTTGAGAAATGTCTGGTCTACCTTCAACTGGATACCACAGTAAATCGGCTGCTACAAAAACGTTTGGGTCGTTTTTAAACAGCGATTCGCAACCTTCTTTGATTTTGACAATTAATTTGTATTGTATTGTGCTATCTGCCATTGATTGACCGTCGCTGCATGGATAAATAATTTGTTCGGTCGTGACTTGCATGGTGGTTGTCTCCGAGAACTATAATTAGCTATTTCCTCATCGGCCGCAGAAAAAAAAATTTACATTTTTATATGTTTCTTGTCGATCGCTTGTGCTATACTCTAATAATGGGAGTGTGAGCAATTTTAAAATTTACGCACAGATTCCTATTATTAAATAATACCAAGGCAAGCGCAAAAAGTAAAGTAGTTGACCCCAAAAAAAACAAAATTTTTTTGAGATATCATTAAAAAAAGTAAAGCGTAAAATTGGTAAGTGGGCGATAAGAAGGTACAGACAATTATGACATACGACTACGACTTGTTTGTGATAGGTGCGGGTTCCGGCGGATTGGCGAGTTCCAAGCGAGCAGCATCCTACGGCGCAAAAGTGGCGATCGCCGAAAATGACTTAGTAGGCGGAACCTGCGTAATTCGCGGCTGTGTCCCCAAAAAACTCATGGTGTACGCCTCAACATTTTCGCACCTTTATGAAGATGCGGTGGGCTACGGTTGGAGTCCAGTAGAAAGCAGTTTCGACTGGGAAAAACTTGTCACCACGGTAGACACAGAAGTGCGCCGACTCAGCAAACTGCACATCAGCTTTCTTGAAAAAGCCGGAGTCGAATTAATCTCAGGATACGCCAAATTTATTGACCCCCACACCGTCGAAGTTGGTGACAAAAAATTTACCGCCGCCAAAATCTTAATTGCAGTCGGCGGAGAAGCGCAAAGAGTCCCAATTGTCGGCATCGAACACGCGATTACCTCTCGCGAAATCTTCCTCCTAAAAGAGCAGCCAAAACGGTTAGCCATTTGGGGAGGAGGCTACATCGGCGTCGAATTTGCTTGCATTATGAACGGGTTGGGAAGCAAAGTAACTCAAATCATCCGCCGTGACTTAATTTTGAACGAGTTCGACACAGAAATTCGTACCAACGTGCAAGAAGGAATGATTAAGCACGGAATCGAAATTTTGACAGAAAGCTCGATCAAGCACATTGAGAAAACCCCAGAAGGCTTAAAGTTAACTCTGTCGGGAATAGCCGAAGGAACGCTAATAGTAGACGCGCTGTTGTGCGCTACCGGGCGCAAACCCAACTTGGAAAAATTGGGTTTAGAAAATGCGGGAGTAGAAACAGATAAAGGTGCGATCGCCGTTACCAAAGACAGCCGCACCAGTCAGCCGCACATTTTTGCAGTCGGAGATTGCACCAACCGCATCAATTTAACGCCAATTGCGATCGCCGAAGGACGCGCTTTTGCCGATACTGAATTTGGCAACAATCCTAGAGCAATCAGTTACGAAAATGTCGCCTCAGCGGTATTTTCCCAGCCGGAAGCTGCTACAGTCGGCTTAAACGAAGTGCAGGCTAGAGCAAAGTTTCCCGACTCAATTAAGTGCTACACAGCCAAGTTTCGGCCGATGTTTCACGCTTTGACAGGTGCAGACGAGAAAACTTTTGTCAAGTTAGTTGTTGAGACTAATACTGACAGAGTTTTGGGCGTGCACATGGTTGGGAAAGACGCGGGCGAGATTATTCAAGGAATGGCGATCGCGGTTAATATGGGAGCTACGAAGAAAGACTTCGACGCGACTATTGGCATTCACCCATCGACTGCTGAAGAGTTTGTAACTCTGCGGTAAAGCGGGGGAAGCGGCCAGGGGTTTAAACCCCTGGCTAATAGCTAAAGTCGGTTGAAACTGAAATCTTGCACCAATCTCAATAAAGGGCTATTGGTGGGGTAGGGGCGGGTTTATTTAACCTATCTGCAACCGGAGAGGCTGTTGGCGAACCCGCCCCTACAGGTAATTGCGAATGGTGCAAGATGTGAGTTAAAACTGACTGAAGAACAACATTCTTAAAAATCTGTAGGGGCGGGTTCACCAATAGCTTAAACAGATACCCAAAGACTCACAAACCCGCCCCCACCCCGCGATAAATTCCTTTATTTATATTGGTGTAACATCTCAGTTTTAACCGACTGAAGATTAACCTTCTGATTTTTTTTATAGCAGATTAATGAGTAATTCAACCAAACACAACAAAATTTTAGCATTCTATCTCGGTCAGCAGCCTGATTCGCAAGGTCGGGCGATCGAGGATATTTGGTCGTGGGATTACCAGAAGCTGGAATCCGTGCACAATTACATTCAATGGCTGTTTCCGCTAAGAGAAAAGAGTCGCTTTAATTCCAGTGCTCCTACTTTAAATGATGAGGTGATTCAAGCTTTTAGAACAAGTGAAGAGTTGAGAAGTCGCTTATTCAAATCTCTAAAAGTCATGCTGGCGTTTTACGGTTTGGAATGCCGCGAAGGGGAAAACGCAGAAATTGTAATTGCCAAATCTGCAGAATATTTGTCAAGAAAAAGAAAGTGGATTGAAAAATTTAATCACAACTATTTGCGGCTGACTAGGATTCTCACAAGTTTAACAGAGTTGGGATTAAAAAATTATGCTTTGGCTCTTTTCAAATGTTTAGATGATATCTATAATGAAGACCAAAAAAGTATTGGTTTAGAAACTTATACTTATTGGAAAAATGCTGTAAATCGTTAGAACTCACATCTTGCATTATTGTTAAGAACGGGCTCTTCGGCCCGTTCCACAATAAAATTGAGTTTTGTGGAACAGGTCTCTTGCCTGTTAGGGGCGGGCTAGAAGCCCAACCTTTACTCCCCACAAGAAAATTTATTTAATTTTTGTGGAACAGGCCGGAAAGCCTGTTACTGACATTGGTGCATTTTTACACCCCAAGCGGATTCATGCTCAAAATAAAATTTTAAATGATTTGAACCTTTTTCGCGATCGCCCTGTCTAAACACTTCAGATAACGAACTGGTGGGGGAGACTTCACAGGTGTTAGCTGTGTCAGCCAATGTTTTAATCGATGACTGTTCCGACTCGGACTTAGTTGCTCAATGTTTAAAGGGCGATCGCACTTGCTTTCGCTACCTTTACCAACGCTACCAACACAAAGTCAGGTCAACCCTTTACCAACTATGCGGCCCCTCGCTTCTTGACGATTTAGCACAAGAAGTATTCCTGCGAGTCTGGAAAGGATTGCCCAAACTGAAGCACCAGGAAAACTTTTCTACTTGGCTTTATCGAATCACTTGGAATGTGGCTTCCGACCAAAGACAAGCATTTGCTAAACAGCATTCTTTTGACTCCCAACTCAAAAATCAAGAAACAATGGATCGGGTTATTCTCAAAGATAACACATCGGACTTGATGCAGTTGCACTATCAAGATTTAGTGCAGCGCGGACTGGAGCAATTGAGCTTTGAACACCGCAGCGTTTTGGTGCTGCACGACTTAGAAGACATCCCGCAAAAAGAAGTAGCCCAAATTTTGGGACTGCCTGCGGGAACTGTCAAATCTCGCGTGTTTTATGCCCGAAATGCTGTGCGGCAATTTTTGCAAAAAGAAGGTGTCATCGAGCTATGAATAACCCAAGCAGCGACCAAGAGTTAGTTAATTTCTTGAAGCAACATCGCGCCAATATTCCTGAAGCTGCACCAGATTTAGAGCAAAAAATTCTAGCAGCAATAGAAACTAATCAGGCGAGCCTTCTTAATGAAAAACACCGGGAAAAAAGGCGAGGAACTACGTCACCTAAGTCTCATGACAGGTTAAAAATATCATCTGTTTCTAAGTGGGGTGTGTCGTCTGCGATTGCTGCTAGCCTGCTACTTTTTTGGTCTGGCTACCGTCCGTTTGAGACTGCACAATTACCAGATGAGGAAACAGCTAAGTTAGAAGCATTTTTAGTGACTAACTGGGAGGGTGTACTCCATGACTCTCCTCAAGAAAATATGACCGATCGCCCGCCAACAGACTGGTTGAATTTCCCTGTTTCCTCGGAAAGCGAACCGCCAACAAATAAGTAATATCAAAGAGGTAATTTTCATGTCAATTCGTCGTATTTCTGCCCTAGCCGTTTTAATGCTGACTCTCGGCAGCACAGCCGCAGCAATAGCCGTTCCCAATCCGCTAGAACCGGAAACAATTGCACAAAACCAGCGTCCAAATCGACCCGCTGGCATGGAAGGTGGGATGTTCGAGAAACTTAATTTAAGCGCAGACCAAAAGCAGCAAATGCAGGCCGTGCGCGATCGCTACAAAGACCAACTTTCCCAGCGAATGCAAGCAGTTCGCCAAGCCCGACAAGAATTGGACACGATGATGTCCGGCACGGCAAATGCCAGCGAAATTCGTGAAAAACACCGTCAAATAATGGGATTGAGACAGCAGTTTGAAGAGGTGCAATTTGAAAATACACTCGCAATGCGAGAAGTGCTCACGCCTGAACAGCGCAGCCAATTCGCTCAACTGATGCAGCAGCGCCGACAAAATGCTAAAAACCGGATGCAAAACCGTCAAAAACCGCAGTAATAGTGCCATTTTGTTCACGGCTTATTAGAGCCCCGACTTCTTAAAGAAGTCGGGGCTGTGGGTGTTATAATTAATATTTGTTGTTAAATATCAATTACTGAATGAATTTAAAAAACCATTCGAGTTACATTTATTTACACGGATTTGCATCAAGTCCCGATTCCCTTAAGGCAAGATATTTCCGAGATTGCTTTTCGTCCCTAGAAATTGACCTAAAAACTCCCGATCTCAATCAAAACGATTTTTCCGGTCTCACCCTCACCCGCCAGTTGCAGCAAATAGAAACAGAATTTTTGCAAACCCCTAATTCGATATCCTCCCCATCGGCAGACAAGGAACAATTAGGGGGAGTTACAATAATTGGGTCTAGTTTTGGGGGGCTGACAGCGGCTTGGTTGGCCCAGCGACAATTGTCAGTAAAACAAATAGTTTTGTTAGCACCGGCTTTTCAATTTATCTCCCACTGGCTGCCGCTGTTGGGACAGCAACAGTTAGAAAAGTGGCAGTCGGAGAAATATTTGCCCGTTTACCACTACGGCGAACAAGGTTATCTGCCGCTGAATTATCAGTTTTTGGCAGATATGGCTCAATACCCTGAAGAAAAATTAATGCGGTCAGTCCCTACGTTAATCCTTCACGGCCAGCATGATACAATAATACCGATTCAAGCTAGCAGAGATTTTGCCGCTAACCGTCCCTGGGTGCAATTAATCGAATTAGAAGACGATCATTCTTTGGGAAATGTCCTAGCGGAAATTTGGGAAGCGATTCAAAAGTTTTGCCAATTCAAAAATTAAAATTTGACCAACTTGCAAGTCTTAACAATCAAATGACTCAACAAGATCGATCGACTCGCACCTTAGCCGTTGACATTGGCGGAAGTGGCATCAAAGTTATGGTTTTGGACAATGAAGGCGAGCCCCAAACGGAACGCAGCCGTTTAGAAACGCCTCAACCACCGAAACCAGAACCCGTATTAGAGGCGATCGCCTCTTTAGCAAGCGGACAAGGGGAATTTGACCGAGTATCCGTCGGTTTTCCCGGCGTCGTGCGTCTAGGCGTCATCAAAACCGCAGTGAATTTAGATCCGTCTTGGATAGATTTTGACCTAGAAACTACCCTTAAAGATCGCTTGGGGAAACCTGTGCGAGTGGCTAACGATGCCGATATTCAAGGATTGGGAGCAATGGCTGGGACGGGGGTAGAATTAGTAATTACCCTGGGCACCGGTTTCGGTTCTGCCTTATTTGTCGATGGTATATTGGTGCCAAATCTAGAATTAGGGCATCACCCGTTTCGCAAAGGGGAAACTTATGAACAGCAATTAGGGCGATCGGCATTAGATACAGTCGGTTCCAAAAGATGGAATCGCCGTTTGGAAAAAGCGCTCACCTATCTGCAAAATCTCTTTAACTGCGATCGCATTTACATCGGCGGTGGCAATACTAAAAAGATTGCTGTTGAGTTACCGCCGCAGGTTAAAATAGTACCAAATGTGAGCGGTTTATTGGGCGGGATTGCTTTGTGGCGTGATTGAATAAACAAACTTTGTGGCCAAAATACCCAAATATATCAAAGAAACCGGATTTGTTACTCGGATTAAAGGCAATAATCCAGTCTTTCGGTAAAAAACCCGGTTTCTGAATCCACGACGGTTGATTTGGTTTTTTGGCTTGTGGGATGGCAGTTTAAAAAATTATTCGCCCATCGGATCGCGGTAGCGTTTGGGTTCATCCTTGCGAAAGAGATTCGCCAAACCGAGGATGCCCAACAAACCCAAAGCACCCCAATGATTATTGTCGCGCTTGCTTTCTTGAAAGGGAGTGGTGTCTAGAATAACTCGATTAGAATCAGTATTGTTCTGTGCCGGAGCTGAGTCCGTTTGAGCCCAGGCCGGCGCTGAAGGGAGAATCGCCACACTCAAAGCTATGAGGGTAGCGGCGACATTTTTAGATATATCGGAAGTCTTGAGTTTCATACTTGGTTTCCACCTATTAGCAGTTACTTTCTAAGAATAATCACTTGGCCGCAGCCGACGCATCAATCGATCGACAGAAACTCAATTCCTTCTCTCCTCTTGCTTTCGAGATAGAACAAGCTCTATGCTAAGTTCAGATGCTTCTAAGCAGATAATCTAAAATAAAAAGTCGTAAATTATACCATGCTTCCCTTTATCCGAAAAGAGTTAGCCGAACTTACCGCATACACTCCCCATCCGGGCGGCACATCAGGTGAACCAGCGCACTCGGAAAGTGCGATCGATCGCCTCGATACCAATGAATGCCCCTACGACTTGCCAGAAGAATTAAAAAAAAAGCTAGCTTGGACTTACCAGCAGTTAATTGAGACAAATCGCTATCCCGACGGAGGCCACGCAGCGCTCAAAGAGGCGATCGCCCAATACGTCAATGAATCCCTAAATGTCCCCCCCAACAAGGGGGGGCTAGGGGGGGTTACAGTGCCAAAAACCGCCATTACAGCCGACAATATTTCTGTGGGTAACGGTTCCGACGAACTAATTAGATCCATCTTAATAGCTACTTGCTTAGGCGGTACAGGCTCTATTTTCGTTGCGAATCCCACCTTTTCGATGTATGGAATAATCGCCCAAACCCTCGGAATTCCCGTTGTCAGTGTTCAGCGGAAAGAGGAGAATTTTGAAATCGATATCGAGGCGGCTAAAAGGGCCATAGCCCAAAATCAAAATCCCCCCGTGCGCGCCGTCTTTGTCGTTCACCCCAATTCGCCCACAGCCAATGCTTTGACAGCAGATGAAATAAAATGGTTGTCAAACTTACCCGAAGAGATATTAGTAGTAATTGACGAAGCCTATTTTGAATTCAGCCAAAATACTTTAGCAGACCAATTGCACCATCACCCGAATTGGATAATTTTGCGGACATTTTCCAAAGCATTTCGACTAGCATCAATGAGAGTCGGATATGCGATCGCCCATCCCGATCTCACAGCCACCTTAGAAAAAATCCGCCTCCCCTACAACCTTCCCAGTTTCTCGCAAACTGCAGCAGAGTTAGCCCTAGCGCAGCGGCAGTTATTGCTAGCAACCATTCCCGAAACTCTATCAGAAAGAACCAAATTAATTGCAGCGCTAACTCAGCATCAAAAATTGCAAGTTTGGCCGAGTGCAGCTAACTTCGTTTACCTGCGGGTGAAAGCCGGTGAGGGCGAATCTGCCGAACAGGAACACAAACAAATCATGCAGCAGCTAAAAGAGCGGGGTACTTTAATTAGGCATACTGGAGGAGGTTTGCGAATTACGGTGGGTAGTCCGGAGGAAAATCAGCGAACAGTCGATCGAATCGCAGCGATTTTGAATTGACAAAACTCCTTAAAAATGGTGTCGAATCAGCGAAATTAATCAAATTACATAGAGTGTTGGGTTTCGTGCCTCAACCCAACCTACACTATTAAGTAAGCTGGCATTCTGTAGGTTGGGTTGAGCGATAGCAAAACCCAACACCCAATTTATTAATAATGTTGGGTTTCATTCCTCAACTCCACGGCTTATACAGAATGTTGGGTTTCGTGCCTCAACCCAACCTACATTATAAAAATGAGTGCTTAGCCCATCTAGTATCGTCGTCTAAAAACTCCCGGAGCTACCTACTTTTTTACTATTGTTACCTATCAGCGCCAACGCTTATTTTCTGACCCCGAAATGGTAGAGTTGCTTCGCGCTGCATTACGCAATGTTATAGCTAGATTTCCCTTTACAATTGATGCTATTGTTGTTTTACCCGACCATCTCCATTGTATTTGGACGCTGCCCGCTCAAGATGCTAATTTTTCAAGTCGCTGGCGATTGATCAAGAATTATTTCAGTCGTAATTGTCCTGAGCAATATAAACAAAATCGTTCAGTGTCTCGTTTGAAAAAAGGTGAGCAAGCTATCTGGCAGAGGCGGTTTTGGGAGCATCAAATTAGAGATGAAGTGGATTTTGCCAATCATGTGGATTACATTCATTATAATCCGGTCAAGCATGGATTAGTTGCCGCACCACGGGATTGGGAATATTCCAGTTTTCATCGCTATGTGCAGGATGGTTCTTATTCAAGGGATTGGGGCGCGAATGTTCTGATTGAATGGGACAATGAAGTTGGTCAGGAATAATGAATATTAATTTGGCAACAAATCTTGCGTAGGTTGGGTTGGAACGATAATGGAAACCCAACATCAACATCGGTTGTGTTGGGTTTCGTTCCTCAACCCAACCTACGGCTAAAATGATGTAATAACATTTTTAATTATCAATTTGTCGCGCCGCCCGAATGGTTTGGGGAAATACGCCTACTAAATGTGCCAAAGCTTCATCGGGAATTTGTGCCACCGTTTCCGAATCCAAATATTGTTCAAACTGAGTTAAAACCATTTGTGCGCGTTCCAAAGCTGCAGGCTTTGCCGTTAACTGTTCCATTAACCGCACCCACTGCCGCCGAATTCCCAAAGCTTTCTGTATTTCTTGGGGAGAGTGAGGGCAAACCAAACAAAAATCGCCCACGGAAATCGCCTGCACAGAGTCAACATCAAAAGCGCCCCCAACGGCAGCCCCAGGCCCGGCAAACTCCGCGTGGAAACGTTTAATCAAAATTAGGCCGTTCCGGCGACGGCTATCTACCATCAACAGCTTACCGCTGTTGATTTCTGCGAGAATGTCAGAGGAGTGGGGGTGTTCTGTCAAATCTGTGCCAAGGTTTCGATTTCGCAAGTCCGGGTCAGCAGAAAAGCCGAGGCGGACAATATAATTAGAGGTAAGATTAGAGCTGGTTGAAGTATCAATTTTTTTCTCCTCCCGCTGCCGATCGAGATTATTCATTTAAAGTCATAAATTAATACTGTCACAAGGTGGTCGTTTGAGTGCGATCGAATATCAAATGCAGGTAGAACAAGCAGTAGACACCCTGAAAGCGGATCTCCCGACGCTTTTTGAAAAAGACATCTCCTACGACATCTACACAAAAGATGTTTATTTTCAAGACCCTGTTAACAAATTTAAAGGAAAAATTAACTATCGCATTATCTTTTGGACTCTGCGATTTCACGGGCAGCTATTCTTTAACGAGATTTACTTCGACCTGCACGACGTAGGTCAGACAGCCCCTGATACTATTGTGGCAAATTGGACTGTTCGCGGGACACTGCGGGTTCCCTGGAAAGCTCTGATTTTTTTTAACGGCTACTCTAGTTATAAACTGGATAAAGACGGTTTAATTTACGAACATATCGACACCTGGGACAGAGAACCCGGAGAGATTTTCAAGCAGTTTTTCCGCAAGGGGGAGGAGGGAAGCCAAGTATAAGCCAAAAAGGTCGATCGCGCCGAGCCATCCGGGTCGGCAACCGAATTAACTTATAATGGCTAAAATAATCATCATCCCTCCGATTCATTTTTTGCTATTTGTAAATTGCTAAAATGATTGTCGCCGTTGATGGATTTTCTGCTATTTGCACTCCTGAAAAATCTCATGGCTGATATTGTCCAGACTGCCACCAATGCAGACTCTTTCAAAACACCCGTGACTGTTATTGAAGCGGCTGGTTTGTTAGATTTATTGCAAACACCGGCACCTTATACCAGCATTGCTTGCAGCATAATCAAACTTGGGACATCTCTAAATTTAGTAGGGTGCTTATGGGCGCACCTTACATTTTTAACTAGAGAAATTACGCAAGTGTCACAATTAGTAAGGTGGGTCAGATCCCAAACCCTCGATCATCCGTCCATCAATCGGTCTGACGCACCCTACAAGTCGATTGAATCGTGACACTTGCGTAATTGCTGAACTAATTATCAGAACCTAAAATCAATGCCGATCGCGCCGGCAGCATCAATTCTAAAAGGCGAGTTTCCCCCTCACCTTTCCAAACAAACTCGCCTTTACCGAACAGCAATTTATCGTGAGGAGATTTCAAACTAGCTGGCTCAAAGCTAATATTAGCTTCTTCGGTCGCGACATTGACAGCAACAACTATTTCCTCATCCCCCAAAATTCTGGCAAAAACGTAAACCGTTCCCTCAGCAAACAGAACTTGGTACGAACCAGTGCGGAGGGCCGCGTATTTGTGCCGCAAAGCTATCAACTGCTTGTGATAATCTAAAACATCAAGTTCCCAGCGAGCTTGTAAGGGAAAACTGCGGCGAGAATCGGGATCGAGAGCACCGGGCAAACCAACTTCATCGCCGTAGTAAATGCTAGGAGCTCCGGGAAAAGTTAACAGCAGCAAAGTTGCGATTTCGACACTAGCTTTATCGCCTCCTGCAATGGTTAACAACCTCGCAGTATCGTGACTGGCCAACAAATTAAGTTGAGTTAGCTGTATCTGCCACGGGTACATTTCCAAAACCTGCTGAATTTTGTCGCCGTACTCTTTAGCAAAAAGCGGCGGGTAGGGATGGTAAGCACGGCCTTCTATTTGAGTTAAATCAACCCTGTCGCCCGCTGCAAAAGCAATAGTCGGTGCAGCAAAAAGATAATTCATTACCCCGTCAAATTGAGTACCGTCGAGCCATTCGGTCGCATCTTCCCAAACTTCGCCCACAATGTAAGCTTCGGGATTAACTGCTTTAACTCGGTCTCGAAATTCTTGCCAAAATCCCGGGGTTTTAATTTCAAAAGGAACGTCCAGCCGCCAGCCATCGACGCCGAATTTAATCCAATATTCGGCGATTTCCATGATGTATTCTCGCACTTCTGGATTCTCGTGATTGAATACAGGAAGGGCTCGATTCCCATCCCAACCGGCATAATTAGCAGGAAAATTGCCGTCGTAGGCAGATAACGGCCAGCCTTCAATTTTAAACCAATCGAGCCAAGGAGAACCGGGGCCGTTTTCGAGGATGTCGTGGAAGAAGAAAAAGCCGCGGCTGGCGTGGTTGAATACGCCGTCGAGGACGATTTTGATGTTGCGATCGTGGGCGGCGTCTAGAAGCTCTTTAAAAGCCGGATTGCCACCCAACATCGGATCGACTTGATAGTAGTCGTGGGTGTGGTAGCGGTGATTGCTGGCCGACTGAAATATGGGGGTGAAGTAAATTGCGTTAATTCCTAAGTCTTGCAAGTAGTCTAGCTCTTCCATCACGCCCCACAAGTCGCCCCCTTTGTAGCCTTGCAGGGTGGGGATTGCGTGCCATTCTTCCCACATGAAGTTTTGCAGCATGCGTTTGCGAGGCTGTTTGCTTTTGGCGAAGCGATCGGGGAATATTTGGTAGAATACGGCGTTTTTAACCCAGTCCGGCGTTTGAATTTGCATACACTTTTTCTAGCTTTTACCGCTTAGGCTACAGTAGCAGAGGTTTCTAGGGTATCTAACTTTTGGTAGAGAATAGACATTTTATCAAGTTTTGTAGAGCGACAAATTGTAAAATATTACACAAATTTGCAGTCAATCTAAGATTGAAAACTGACTCTACCTAGAAGAAATTTATCGTCCCGGCGGGCGGCGCTTTCTGACTGGTGTGGAGTCGGACAAACTCAGATAACAGGAGCGCCAGCCAAAAGAACCCGATCAAATTCCAGCAGAACCCGATCGCGAGGAAGGGCCTATAAACAGCGTCAGCGCCCGTGGTGGTGCGATCGACCGGCCTTGAAAAAGAACAATAGCGCCATGAGCCTCGATCGAGAAATTGTGAAAACCGGGAATTTACCCAAAAAACTTGTTATTAACAGCCAAAACCCCGAACCTTATTCTTTCCTTAAACTGCCTTTATTTATTGAAGGGTGTTTTAACTCACAACTCCCAACTTTTTTAAATATCCATTATTGATTGAGGGGTATTTTAACTCACCACTCAAAACCCCTAACTCCAGCCCCGCACACAATCCAACTCTTCTAAACCGGGTTTTATAACTCTTATTGAGGGTTTGAAGAAGTATTGGGATTAAACAACCCGGTTTGTGGGTAAGCGACTCAACTCCTAACTCAAAACTCAAAACTTCCTTGCTCCCCCCCCTTGTCAAGAAGCCCTCACCATCCGACACTGTACTTGGAGAGTTAATCGACCCTAGGGAGAAAGTTCCTTGAAAAAAGTTTTAGCCATCATCCTCGGTGGCGGTGTAGGCACCCGCCTTTACCCCCTAACCAAATTGCGAGCCAAACCCGCAGTTCCCCTCGCAGGCAAATATCGCCTCATCGATATTCCTCTCAGCAACTGCATCAACTCGGAAATAGTCAAAATCTACGTCCTCACGCAATTCAACTCGGCATCCCTGAATCGTCACATCGCTCGCACCTACCAGTTTTCCGGCTTCACCGAGGGATTTGCCGAGGTGCTCGCCGCCCAGCAAACTCAGGAAAACCCCAACTGGTTTCAAGGGACAGCCGACGCAGTTCGCCAATATCTCTGGCTGCTAGAAGAGTGGGACGTTGACGAATACTTGATTCTTTCGGGCGATCACCTCTACCGCATGGACTACCAGAAGTTTGTGCAGAGACACCGCGAAACCAACGCCGATATCACCCTCTCGGTGTTGCCAATGGACGAGAAGCGGGCCTCGGATTTTGGTTTGATGAAAATCGACGACAGCGGCCGCATTGTTTCTTTCAGCGAAAAGCCAAAAGGCGATGCGCTCAAACAAATGCAGGTGGATACTACTAAACTGGGACTGACAGCGCAGCAGGCTCAGGAAAGTCCTTACATTGCTTCGATGGGGATTTACGTCTTCAAAAAAGAAGTTCTGATTAAACTTCTGAAAGAATCTCCCAACCAAACTGATTTTGGTAAAGAGATTATTCCGAATAATGCAAAAGACCACAACGTTCAAGCTTATTTGTTTGACGATTATTGGGAAGATATCGGAACCATTGAGGCTTTTTACGATGCTAACTTGGCTCTGACCAAACAGCCTCAGCCGCCTTTCAGTTTCTACGATGAAAATGCGCCGATTTATACTCGCCCGCGTTTCTTGCCGCCGACTAAGCTTTTAGATACTCACGTGACTGAATCGATTATTGCTGAAGGCTGCATTCTCAAACAGTGCCGGATCGACCATTCTGTGTTGGGAGTTCGATCGCGCATTGAAGCTGGATGTACAATTCAAGACACCCTGGTAATGGGTGCTGACTTCTACGAACCCGACGCCGAACGGCATTCGAGTTTGGACAACGGCGGCGTCGCCCTCGGTATCGGTGCAGATACTACAATTCGCCGCGCGATTGTGGATAAAAATGCCCGCATCGGCCGCAATGTTCAAATAATTAATAAAGACGGAGTGGAAGAAGCCAACCGTGAAAACCAAGGTTTTTACATCCGCAGCGGCATTATCGTAGTCCTGAAAAATGCCACGATTCCTGATGGAACTATCATTTAGTTATTAGTCATTAGTCATTAGTCGTCAGTCATTAGTTTTTTAAGTTAAAATCTGTTACCTGCTTTTCAAGTGACTGATGATAAATAAGTAAATTAGTGACAGATCACCAATGACCGATGACTGATGACTGATGACGAAATTCATTCTTTTTTTTGTTGATTATTAATTCCCACCGCTGATGCGAGTTTGTCGAAATACTTGGCTTTATTCCAATGCTCGCGCATTATTAATAAGCGACAGTATCTGTTACTGTCTGCCGCGATACAGATATGTCCGATCGCCTGCGTCTAGCGAATAGCTTCTGATTCTTGTATTTGCGCTGGTAGCACGACTGACAAATGCGCTGCCCGTTTCTGAGTACCACAGCACTCTCGGAACTATCTTTCCAATCGTCGCAGCAGCCACAAGGCCAACTTAGCAAATAATTCATAATGTTAGCACCCTAGTAGCGTTAAAAGCTTATCGCTATACTATTCTATCTTAATGTTTTATAAAAATGTGTGATTTAGCTAACAGACAGCAAAGAAATTATGTTATATTAGTTGGATTTAAATCTATTCAGAGGTTGTAAAAATAAAATTTTATAGGACGGATCTGGGGTGAATAAAAAATATCTAGGAATTTTGTGGAAGAACGGCGCAATTTAGGGTATTATATAGTCACAATTTAGAAACCAGATTTGACCGAACTTGCTGATGAAAACCTGCTAAGGAATGAGAATTAAATAACTTTCACTCTTGAAAGTGGGATGGGCGTCCCGCCCGGCCTTTTTGGACGGGCGG
>NZ_JAUBUB010000084.1:0-27856 GCF_036705265.1 Microcoleus sp. B4-C2 | reverse complement strand
TCCCGCCCGTCCTTTTTGGACGGGCGGGACGCCCATCCCACAAACTTGTGGAAGTTATTTAATTCTCATTCCTTAGATTTTAGATTTTAGATTAAAGAAGGGGGTATCACTGATGAGCATGGTGGTTTGGAGTTTACCTACAGTTGCATTCTTTTTTGACAGTTGTAGAAGAATAAAAGCAGTAGGGTGCGTCAGATCCTAACTCTTCAATTATCACAAATAACCCTCTCCTGACGCACCCTACTCAACTACTAGGGCAATTTTTAAGTGCCAATTTTAAACTCTTGCTGCAGGCGATCGATAATTGTATTACGCTCGATGGTAGCGAGAATTTGTTGAATTACCGTATCTTGTCCCAGGGGGCCCCAGGTGCAGCCTTTTTCTAAGTAAACTTGGGCGGCACGACCGACAGCGTAGGTTCCGTAAGCTGCTAAACTAGCTTGAGTGACAGCAACTCCGGCAAAAGTAGAAAAGCCGATGTGCGGGGCCGCTGCTGCTGCACTTTTGCCAAATCCCAACAGAAAACTGCTACCTAATTCTCCCAAAAGTACGCCGCCAGCGCTGGAGAAAATAGTCTGCCAAAGTTTGCCGGCTTCGTAACCAGTCATGGGTAAGCCGTAAAGTCTCGATAAAGAGCGAATTAAGGCTAAATCTGCGACACTTGCTCCCATTACATCCAAGAATGCCACTGGATTTAAACCGACAGCCAAAGCTTTATATTTTGCAAATTGCCAGATTAAATCTTCGGCTTCTGTTTGTCGCAATTTGAGAACGTGACGGGCAATGTTTGCTTCGGCATCTCTAGCTTCAACTAAAGCATTTAGAGCGAGGAGCGATCGACCTTCTCTGTTAAGAATTGTCAGAATTTTATGTTTGAGTTCGTCTATCTGCGCGGGGGGCGACTCCCATTCGTTAGTTACTCTTCCGTCGGCCCATTCCACCCGCACTTGCACCGGTGCTGGTTCGGCGGCTACCATGACTATTTCTAATGATTTGGAAGTTTTAGGCGGTGATTTTGCAGTAGATTTATCAGATGGGTTGTTTGGGCGATCGGACAAATTTTCGCTATCTTTTTCCTCTTTTACCGCAGCGGCTGCTAACTCTTCAGAATTTGCCAGCGCTTGCAAACTTTGGAAAATAGCTTTTCTGTCTAATTCTGGATACAGGTCAATTTTATTAAAAACTAAAATTACCGGTTTTTGAGCTGTTTGCAATTCGCACAGTGCTTGATATTCAGTTCGGGTGATATCACCTGCAACGACAAACAGAATTAAGTCAGCTTGGCGAGTTACTTGTTTCGCCATTTCGCCGCGCACTTCGCCGCCAACTTCATCAAGTCCGGGAGTATCGATTAATTCTACTTGCACCCCTCCTTTCCCCCCCTTGGCCAGGGGGGGTTGGGGGGATTCCTCGCTGTCAAGGAAGGATAAAGGCACACTCCAGCGCACGGAACGCGGCCACTGAGTCACGCCGTTGAGGGGGCCTGTTTGCAGAATTTTGTGACCTAAAAGCGCGTTTAATACGGCTGACTTGCCACGGCTGACTAAGCCGAAAGTAGCAATGCGGATGATGTTGTAGTCTAGTTTTTCTGAGGTGGAAGTTAAAATATCTAACTGATATTGCAGCGCCGCTTCTAATTCTGTATTATTCGAGTTCTTTTTCCCTTGGCGCAGGTGGGAGTAGCGCGCCAGGGCTTCGCGCAAACTGGCGCGGGCAAGGGATAAGCGATTTTCTTGAAGGGAATTGTCAGCCATTGGCGATCGGCTTTTTTAAGCAGGTAGAATTGATCGTCGAATTATAAATCCTATTTCTTATTTTAATACAATTTTTCATAAATTTATAATTTTTTGGTAAAATTTCCAAAAAATATTGAACGGGCAAGATGCCCGTTCCACAATAACAAAAAATTTTTTGTGGAACAGGCATCTTGCCTGTTCTTCCACAATAACAAAATTTTTTGTGGAACAGGCATCTTGCCTGTTCTTCCACAATAACAAAATTTTTTGTGGAACAGGCATCTTGCCTGTTCTTCCACAATAACAAAAAATTTTTTGTGGAACAGGCATCTTGCCTGTTCTTCCACAATAACGGGCAAGATGCCCGTTCCACAATAACAAAAATTTTTTGTGGAACAGGCATCTTGCCTGTTCTTCCACAACCAAAAAACTGTCTTGTGGAACAGGCATCTTGCCTGTTCTTCCACAACCAAAAAACTGTCTTGTGGAACAGGCATCTTGCCTGTTCCTTTATTTTACTTAATTGGCCACGGACTTAACGGTTTCGGGCCCAGATACCTGAGATGAAAGGCGACTCGCCACTTGGTTGACGAAAGATTGCAAGAAAGAAACTTGCTGATTTTGCGTAAATACTGCTTGCAAAGTTTTAGTCAAGTGGTCGATATTTAAAATGCCTATTGCAGCATTTTCCCCTTCTCGACTTTGGAAATATTCAATTAAACTCAGTCCAGCAATTCTGGTAAAATATGCTGCACTAATTCCCTGCACCGCGCCTCCTGCTACATAGGTGACGGCATTGCTTTTCAGCAGTCCAGTAATAGTTTGAGTAGACAGTTCTACTAATCCCAATTTAAACATTTGAGTTGCCAAAGTTCCGGCTACTGTCTTAGCTTGGTCTAAGGAAAACTTTTGCTGGTAGATGGCGCCGAGATCGATTACGAGTTGGGTGCTGATAGCGGTTGTTGCTAGCAAGTCTAAAGCTGGAACCGGGTTAGTAAAGACGGCGGCGGCGGCGATGTACTGATATTGTTCGATAATGGGAATTGCCCGATCGCGCCTGACCGCATTTAAGAAGGTTTTTGCCTCTAACTTGATACTTGCAGCCTCGCGCACTGCACTCGCCCAGACCAACTGTTGCCGTTCTTCCGTTAAGATTTTAGTCAATCTTTCCGTCAGCCCGTCGAGTTGAGAGACTTGATTTTCGATCCGTTCTTTAAATGTGCCGTCCGCTTGGTGCTGGCGCACTTTAATAGAATTGGGAGAAGCGGCGATCGCAATTATCTCTTCTGTCCCCAATATTCCTTGCATTTTCTGCTGCAAAGAGTTCAAAACCTGCGACTGCTGTTCTGGCAAATATTGGTCTTGTTTGTTCCAGACTAGCAGCACGCGCTGACCGGCGGACGCTAGCTGAGATAATGTTTTAAATTCTGAATCTGTGATGTCGCCCGCTGTCACAAACAGCACTAAATCACCGCCGATTTTGGCATCGGCATTTGTATTAGCAAACAGCGCGGCAGTTTCTTGTAAACTAAGCTTTTGCGGGTGTTGAGATGCCCAATTAGAATTTAAAACTTGAATTAAGGCAGTTTTGCCGACAGCTTTGCCGCCAGTTACGGTAATCCGTAAATCTTGTCTGTCTAATTCGGCTCTGAGCCGATCGAGCTTTGCTGTTAGATTAGCAGGATCGGCGGAGTTTTGAGCTTCTGAGGCTAGCAATTTAATTGCTGCTTCCGAAGCCGCGATCGCTTTTTCGGCTGCTTCCCGGTTCGCCAGGGGTTGCGGGAGTGCGAGTTCGAGTTTGGGGGATTGTTGTTTCCACCACCAATAACCCGCACCGGCAGCAGCCAAGCCGATGAGTGCCGTTTCGCCCATTTCTGAACCCGAATGCTGTAGAGTTTCCAGCAGCCACAGCGCCGCTGAAAGTCCTATTCCGCCAATTAAAATCGGTCGCCGCAAGTTAAGTGTCATTTTTCCCTTCCTGTGGGTATTGTCGCCAAGCTTAACCTTACCGGGCTTGGCCTCCCTCCCTCTCTTCCATCGTACCTCTGCGGCATCCAAACTGGCAGGCGGGCGATCCGACTTTTTGCGATCGGGATTTGCGGCCCCGGCGACAATCAACCTTTTGCACTTCTACAAACGGGGAATGAAGGACTGAAGTCCTCACTACAAACCAATAGATTTTTACATGATTTTGCAAATATAATAGTGGATTTTTTCTCTAGGTTGGTAATGCTTGAAACTGCGATTGAAAAATATCAATTATTTGTTTGGGAATTGCTCGCGGGCGCATGGTGGTAACTTCAACCCAAACCCAAAGCGCCTCTGCTTTTAACAAGATTTCCTCATTTCCAGCTAAGCGAATTTCGTAGCGGCGGACAGCGCGCGGGCCGCGCATTTGTTCGATCCAAGTGGATATCTCCAATCGATCGCCCGCGGCTGCAGATCGCAAATAGTCAATTTCTATCCGTCGCATTACAAAGACGCCGCCCAATTCCCGGTAGCGATCGAGAGTAAATCCCAAATGTTCTAAATGTTCGATCGCAGCGTGTTCTAAATAATGCTGGTAGACAGCATTATTTACGTGACCGAGAGCATCCATTTCATAATGTCGCACTCTAATTTGTGTAGTAAATGGTGTCAATTTATCCCCTTTCCACTTGTTGCGGTATTTTGTAGTTCCGAGTGCGATCGCACTCTGGGTCGATACTCGCTCGGAACTGATTGCAAGTTATACTAAATAGTTGAAACGTCACTGCTTCCAGGTTAATCTTACTCCTGGAAGCACAGACGGTCAATCGATTTTAGATTTTAGATTTTAGATTTTAGATTTATCCCACGGATAAATGCGGGGGCTTGAGGATTTTCGATTTTCGATTTTGGATTCCACGGATAAATCACGTGGCGGATACCACCTTTGAAATTCTTGGTCAATCGATTTTAGATTTTAGATTTTAGATTTTAGATTGACCCCACGGATAAATGCGGGGGCTTGAGGATTTTCGATTTTCGATTTTGGATTGATTCCACGGATAAATCACGTGGCGGATACCACCTTTGAAATTCTTGGTCATCACCTTGGTTTTTTTACGACCATACACTAGCTTAAAACCCTCAGTCTCGGTTAAAAAAGCCGGTTTCTTGGTTCTGAGTGCGTCCCCGACTAAATCTTTGAGAAATCGGAGGGGTAATTGTTTAGTCCCCTAGACAAATCCCTAAACCGCGGGCCGTTTTAACCAGAGTACCATCGAAGTCTACAGGTCTGTATTTGGCGATCGCATCTTCCAGAGGAACCCTCACAACTTCCCGCTTTTGCCAAGATACCATGCAGTCGTATTTCTCTTCGGCAATTAAATCAACTGCTGCGACGCCAAAAGCAGAAGCAATTAACCTTTCTAGCGATGAAGGAGTTCCTCCGCGTTGAATATGCCCCAAAACAGTGACGCGAGTTTCTGCACCGCTGCAGTCAGAAATTGTATCAGCTAAATACTGACCAATTCCGCCTAATCGACTTTGACCTAAGCGATTTGTTTGCATTACTAACTCGCCTTCTTCAGTGCGAACTGCCTCCGCTACTATAATTAAACAGTAGTTTTTTCCCCGGTCTTGGCGTTCTTGGATTTGGGCACAGATTTTGGAAATTGTGTAAGGGATTTCTGGAATCAAAATTATATCAGCTCCTCCAGAAATTCCGGCACTGATCGCAATATGTCCCGCGTCGCGTCCCATGACTTCGACAATCATGACGCGACTGTGACTTGCGGCAGTAAAATGCAAGCGATCGAGTGCTTCAGTGGCAATATTTACCGCAGTATCAAAACCGATAGAACGCTCGGTAATTCCAACATCATTATCAATAGTTTTAGGAATCGCAACTAAATTCAAATTACCTTGTTGAGCAATCTTCCTGAGAATGGCAAGACTACCGTCGCCACCAATCCCAATTAAAGCATCCAAACCTAATTGATGATAGCCTTCGATAATGTCGTCAGAACGATCGCGTAGAGTGCCATCAGGCATCGGGAAAGCAAAAGGGTCGCCCTTATTTGTCGTGCCTAACATCGTACCGCCAATGGTGAGCCACGAGTCTACTTTCTCAATATCCAAAGGAATTGCTGCAGGGGGACGACTCATCAATCCGTTGGTGGCTTGACGAATCCCCATCACTTTCCAATTGTAAGTTCCCGTTGCGCGGTAGACAACGGCTCGAATAACTGCGTTTAAGCCGGCACAGTCACCCCCGCTGGTGAGGATACCGATACATTTTTGTTCTCCCATAATTAATGCCCGACTTTTGTTCTTCAAAACATGAGTTGATATTTTTAGATGCCGATCGTCTAATCCTGATTTTCTACAATAGGTAGGCGAAAATAAACTTTACTCTGTAACAGAATGTAAAGCTATCATAACTTTTGTGATTGCTTTGATAAGATATCGCTCCTTTGGGGAGCGTTTCACTCGTTTTTGACTACTTATGTATTTTCAAGCTTCATCGACCTAATGGAGTGCCTCATCTCTGACGCATCCCACAAGTTCGATCGCCAACTAAGTAGCATCGCCAATCACCGTCTCCCACAAAACATCAATTTTACTTGGGATTGAGGCGTTTAGAAACTTGGTTAATTATACCGCTGAGAATAGCACCACCCATAAGAATTCCCAGGGCGGGATTAAATACGGGCTGCCAGAGACTGTACCACAAATCAAAACCGAGATTCACCCCGGTCGATCGACCCGCTACTGCGATCACAAACCACCCAAAAATGGCAAAGACGAAAAACACATCAGCTACTAAAATCAAGTTGAGAAAGTTAAGAAATTTATCTTTCATTGTCGAGGGTTCCTTTTGAGTGTATATGTGTCAAGTTTTGGAAAGCGGTTGGTAGTCGAGCGGATTGATAGCTGCAACTGGCGATCGAATAAAGATAAAATATCATTCAATTGTTTTCGCGCACAGGCTGTCAAAATATGGTTCGCTATACACTTCCTCAAAGCCCCGAAATTATTTTAACTGTCAAGGGGAAAGATTCAGCCAAAGCCCGGGAAGAAGCGATGGATCGGCTGATGGATCTCATGGATGAGGGCAAGCTGCCTACGGAACTCGTGGAGGGATTTGGGCCCAAGCAGTTTGTTGAAGTTAAGGATATCGAAGATGCTGCGTCTGACGGCGAGGATGCGATTACTGAAGCCGTCCAGATTTTGAGCAATTTGGCAAGTCTCAAATTGAAAGTCATGGAATCCCGCGAAGAAGCACTCAAAATCCGGGCTGCGATCGACATTTTGTTTACAGATGAAGCTGTGACTGCCGAGGAAATCGCCAGCCTCAAAGACGGTTTCAAGGTTCTCAAAAACTTCGCTCAAGCTAACGTTCGCTATCGAGATGCTAGGAGTAAAGCCGAGTCAGCCCGTGCAATTCTCGACGAAGCTTTGCAATCTGTCGAACCGGAAAACAAGGCGCACAAATCCGCGAAATAGTAGCAGGTTACATGGAAACTCACATCTTGCACCATTCTCAAGAACAGGCCGTCCAGCTTGTTCCACAAGAAAATTTACTATAGCAATCCCAAATCATTTGTGTAATTTTTGTAGGGGCAAACCCCCCGTGGTTGCCCCATGAGGCAGGGTAGGCACTCTTAGCACTACCCCTACATCTTTTTACTCCTGCAAGGATTGCTATATATATTGTGGAACAGGCCGAAAAGCCTGTTCCTAAAAAGCTGATTGACAATGGTGCAACATCTGAGTTAAAACCTATTTCTGTCATTACGATCAGAAACGAAGAAATAGCAAACCTCGGCGATTGCTTCGTTTCTTTATTCAAACATACAATATTCGGACATACAATAACTCGGCTGCAAGACATACTATTAACTTTATCCACATTGAAATCTGGAAAAAATTGTGAACCAACAACAAACAGGAATTCTCAGAAACTCGATGTCAGGCAGCTTGCTGCTGGCTAAAGACTTAGGTTTTCAACCAAGAACTGTGATTGATGTCGGTGCCGCCTTGGGAACTTTTAATCTTTACGAAACTTTCCCCGATGCGCGACATTTGCTAATTGAGCCGATCGCCGAAAATGAACCTTACCTCGCCAAAATTTGCCGCAAGCTCAAAAGTGCAGAATACATTATTGCAGCAGCTACCAAAGAAGCGGGAGTTTTCACCCTCAACGTCAGTCCCGGTATGGTGCATTCTTCACTTTCTGAAAATCGCGTTACTGACAGCAGCAATCCTTATGTGAGAAACATACCAGCCATTACCTTGGATGGAATATGCAGGGAAAGAAACTTGCCAGGCCCGTATTTAATTAAAGTTGATGTAGACGGACAGGAATTAGATGTTTTAGCAGGAGCAACTGAGATTTTGCAGCATACTGAATATGTAATTGTAGAAGTTACATTGTTCGGTCAGATGTATGATGTAATGAGTTTTATGAACTCCCAAGGATTCGCAGCTTACGATATTGTTGATTTGTCCTATCGCCCGATTGATAAGGCTTTGTGGCAAGTTGATATGGCTTTTGTGAAGGAATCCGGTCACTTCAGAAGAGAGAGGGATTTCGCGACAGGAGAGCAGGATATCGAAGCACTTAACTCGCATCTCAAAGCTTATCGGGAAAGTTTCATCAAATACATTGACACTCATTACAGTGACCCAGTAGAGCCGGAACCGCAGGTCAGTCAAGCTATTTTGGGCGAAGATTATGTCATCATTTAATCAGCTATTGTGCATTTAAACTGCATACTTGGGGCGGCGTCGGAGCAACTTCCCACAAGAGTTTGATTATTTGTTGACGTGCAATTTAAATACTGATCTAGCTTATGATGTCCAGTAGAATACCCCCTATAGGTTCGTAGTGAGGAATTCAATCTATGAGGAATAAAGTCATCACTACAAACCCAAGCTTACAAACTTAAGAAAGGCAGGTTTACTACTTCCCCGGTCATTTCTCCTACCTGCACTTTCAATCCTTCGCCGCCCACTTTTGTGCGGATGTAAGCAAGACCAAAAAAGCCGGATTCAGTTTCCGTAAAACTGGTGAGTTTGCCGACTTTTTCCTCTCCGATTGTGACTGCTGTTCCGGGTTCAACCGCACCGCTCAACTGCACGCCCCAAAGTTCTTGTTTGACTCCTTTGTAGGTGTTCAACCGGGCAATTGTTTCTTGACCGATGTAGCAACCTTTGTCATAGGTAATCGTGTGTAAAAGGCGGGCTTCTAAGGGGTTGTAATCGTCTGTGAGTTCAAAATCGGGGGCGGGGCGTCCTTGTTCGATTCGCAGTTGTTCCCAAACTCGATCGCCCATCGGTACGGCCCCAGCTTTGACTAATTCTTTCCACAAGTGGGCTGCATCGCTTGCTGGCGCAATTAACGTGTATCCGGGAGTTGCTAAACCGCTACCAACCGCAACTCGAACCCCCCCTTCGTAAGGGGGGGAAAGAGGGGGGTTTTTTATCAATTTGTGAGTAGCGTAAGGTTGATTTTCGAGTTCGGTAACTCCAATTTTTTCTAGTAGTTGAGTGCTTTCCGGGCCGAGGAGACTGAAAGCAACAGTTGTATCGGTTAAATCTGTTAACTCGACGCGATCCATTGGGAAAATATAGCGATCGAGCAATTCCAGTAGTTGGCGGCGGCGGTTGGCTGAAACTAGCAGCAGTACGGCATCTTCTGTAGCATAAGCGGTGGCGAGGTCGATCGTCCGGGCGGTGGATGTGACGAAAACTGTGTCACAACCTTGACCGGGTTTGAGTATATTAAAGTTATTGGTACTTTGATTGTGCAAGAACCGCAGTCGATCGCTGTCTGAGATTTGAATGCGTCCCCAGTGAGTGCGATCGTACAAAGCCACACCTTGTTTCGTTGCTGCGATCGCTTCTGCGTCATTACCAAAACTGACTGGCACAATTTCTTTGGTTGTTAACTCTGCAAAAGTAGCACCTGTCGCTGCTTGAATGTCGTGCAATTTTTGAATCATAAGATTTTATTGACTGTTAATTGTTGACTGTTAACTGATGACTGTTGACTGATGACTGTTGACTGTTCGCTGTTGGCTGGAAAGCTCACCACTGACAACTGACAACTGTCAACTGACAACTCTCAACTGACTATTTGCCCAAATTAGCGAATATTTCTTGGATTAATTGGCCGGCTTTAGCATCAAGCCGATTCCAATCTACATCGCCAGTCTCATCATCAATCAAGCTAGTATCAATTACAACTTCTTGGCTTTGGATTTGACTGTGGGCGGGCTGGTAGTTGACAAAGCAGACTCGATAGCAAAGTTCCCAAATATCGACACATCTTTGCTCGCCTTGAAGCTCTAAAATTAGTTGATAGCCCGGAATGGGAATCTGCACTTCTTGATAAGTACCCGTCCAAACTGACTCCTCTAATTGTTTGCGGATGTTGTCGATCACTCGGATCATCGCTGGCTGCATGAGCAGTTCAGCTTGCTGCCACGCGATCGGGCTAGTTATTTTAGGCTTCATATACAAGGTTCTAAAAAAGAAAATCAATAAATTAATTTTCTAGCATTGGGTGCCAACTTTTGAGACATCCGCCCCAGAATGTTAAATTTAGTTGTCACCCAATTCAACAGTCAACCCTCAACAGCAACAGCCGTTCTCGGCTTGAAGGCTAAAAACGGCTGAAACTGTTGATATTGAGTTATCGGATGGGTAATGTAGGATTTGAACCTACGGCATCCTGCGTGTAAAGCAGGCGCTCTACCACTGAGCTAATCACCCAATTGCACTCACAAGGATTTATCATATCACAGTAACTCAGAAAGATCAAGTAAAAAAAATCCTAAACTTTAAATGCCCTCTGGCCGCACCCACGATCAAATAACCATGTGGAGTTTGCCCTTGGTGGCAGCCCTCACCTTTGGCCAGACGAGCAGCAGCAACCTGACTTTGCTCGTTTCCGGCAGTTTCTTATTCGGCGGGCTGATGTTTGGCCCCGACTTGGATATCTACTCCTGCCAGTATCAGCGCTGGGGATGGTTCAAACCAATTTGGCTCCCGTACCAAAAAAGCCTGCGCCACCGCTCTTTTTTGTCCCACGGCCCTCTGATCGGCACTGCTTTGCGAATCCTGTACCTCGCTATCTGGATCGTGGTTTTCGGATTGTTGGGATTGGCAATTGCCGAAAAAGTCGGGAATTTAGGCTGGAATTGGCAGGATGTGGTTTTGAGTTACGGGCGATCGATCTGGGAACACCACATCGAAATTTTAGCCGTTTATATCGGTCTAGAATTGGGCGCTATGAGCCACTATCTGAGCGATTGGGGCGGCTCGGCTTACAAAAGACTCAAAAAGAAAGGATTGAGCGGGTTGCGACCTCCTGGCACAATTAAGAGGCGCAAACGCCAACCAACCCGTCGCACTTCCAGCAAATCTAAAAGGTAAATTATTATGTCTAATTCTGAAAGTCGCTCGCTCACAGCACTCAAAGAACTTATAGAAGTTGTGGCCTCATTGCGATCGCCCGACGGCGGATGTCCTTGGGATTTAGCTCAAACTCCCCAAACTCTAATTCCTCACATCATCGAAGAAGCTTATGAAACCGCCGATGCGATTCGCAAAGGAGATAAAGATGCGATCGTCGAAGAATTGGGCGACTTACTGTTACAGGTAATTCTGCAAGCTCAAATTGCCAGCGAATCCAATCAGTTTACCTTCGCCGAAATAGCTGCAGGCATTACAGAAAAACTAATTCGGCGACATCCCCACGTCTTCGGCGATGTCGAAATCAACAGCGTCGATGAAGTCAACGAAAACTGGGAAAAAATCAAAGCAGCAGAAAAAGGCACAACATCGGAAAAGCCGCCAACTTTAGCCTCGAAAATGAGCCGTTATGCCAGCACTTTGCCGCCAATAGCCGCCGGGATGAAAATCTCTCAAAAAGCTGCGGAAGTGAGTTTTGATTGGGACAGTGTAGACGGCGTTTGGGATAAATTTCACGAAGAAATGGCAGAATTTGAACACGCTCTCAAACACGAGGATCAGGCAGCGCAGCAGTCAGAATTGGGAGATATTATGTTTGTGTTGATTCAATTAGCTCGCTGGTACGATTTAGATCCGTCGGCTGCTTTGCAAGGAACAAACGATCGTTTCGTGCAGCGGTTTGCGAAGGTAGAGGCTGCGTGCGATCGACCTTTGTCAGATTATGCCGCAGAAGAGTTAGAATCTCTGTGGCAGCAAGCTAAAGCTTTAATTGCTAAACAAAAGGGCGATGCGTAATATCAAATCCGTGGGTATCAGAATGATTAATCTCTCTCTTCTCTAACTCTGCGCCCTCTGCGCCCTCTGCGGTTAAAAACTCCCAATCTAACTAATTTTCTTTAATCAGACATCAAAAATCAACTACTCGTAGAGCTTCGCGTCATTGTACGGCGGATGTTCGCACGCGATGTAAAGCGCATTTGTCGGTTCCAGGGCTTCCCCAGTCACCGGATCGATCGGCTTGAGGACAAAGCATAACAGACTGAGCGATCGCCAATCCAAACTTTCTAACTTCCCGCGTTCGTAGCGACTAACAGTAGCATTACTAATACCGACATCTTTTGGTACAGGATCTCCGGCTGTCCGAAACAGAGCGGCCTCGTATTCTTTTGTGACCATTTCTGTTTCAATAATTGACCAGCCCCGAATCTCTCTAGCTGCTTTGAGAAGTTTGCCCAATCTACCGCGTCCCGTATCCGTAAATCGCACAGGGCGCAGTTTTTCCCGATCGACGACAGCCTTAAAGTCAAGAAATCCCGGCATTTTACAGATCCAATTTAACTATTAAGTCAATCCTACGCCTCGACGTTGGGGTTCCAAAATTCAGTTCCGATCAACAGTAAGTCTTCTAGAGTAACCAACCGCTTTTCAACCGGGTGAACTGGTTCGAGAACATCGAGGAACAGCCACAAAAGATCGGGTGCAGGCTTGTTGTAATAGCCATTTTCGATTCTCGAAATGCCTGCAATGCTGACCCCCAAAACTTTGGGCAAAGGCTCTCCCCCTAGATTATAAAATTGAGCCTCATGCTGCTTGGTCTTTTCGCTCAGTTCGTGAACGCTCCACCCCCTAGCTTCCCGCCACGAGCGCAGGAATTTACCCAACCGTCGCAGCCCGGTATCAGTAAATCTCCGTCTCAAGTATTCTTTTTCTCGTTTAGCTTCTGCTACAACCATCAGTCATCACCTATCTGCAAATAATCTAGTCGTAGAGCTTTGCGTCATTGTAAGGCGGATGTTCGCACGCGATATATAAAGCATTTGTCGGTTCTAGTGCCTCTCCTGTCACCGGATCGATCGGCTTGAGGACAAAGCATAACAGAGAGAGCGATCGCCAATCCAAATTATCCAGCTTCCCACGTTCGTAACGGTTGACTGTTGCGGCACTGATACCCACATCTTTGGGTACGGGTTGATTTGTCGCTGTGAACAGCGCCTCTTCGTACCCCCTTGTTTTGAACTGTGTTTCGCTAACAGACCAACCTATTGTCTGTCTTGCAGCCTTTAACATCTTGCCCAAACGCATCCGCCCCGTCTCCGTGAAGCGAACGGGACGCAATTCCTGCCGATTGTCTACCACAGCGTTGTTAGAGAGTGCTGACATTTTTTCCACCTACATTAACTCTCAAACTAGCACAGCATCAATGATTGAGGGTTGTACGAACAACATCTGAGTTTCCATTAAATATTGTTGCACAAGTGAGATAAGAATCTGATATAGAGTAAGATGTAATTGAGTCTAAACAGAACTTGCCTCTCAAGCCCTGAGTATACAGCCATGACAGCACTATTTCGCCGCATCCAACCCTCGAAAAAGCTCCGCATCACCGTCAGGTCGATCGCCCAACTGCTCAAAATCAGCCAAAACCTGATTAAGCGAGTCGAATCATGGGCTTTCGTGGTTTTCGTCCACCATCGGGATAGAGGCGGCCTGTTTGTCAGCTACCGCAGGCTGGAAGAATGGCAAAATGCGATCGCCCATCATATCCAAACCTGCCCCACCCTTGGAGAACTCTCGCAGCTCAAAACATCCATTCACTACGACAGCCGGAAATTCAAAAAACAATTTCTCCCAAAAACACTTGACTTTTTAAATCAAATGTGCACTGAAAAACAAGACGAACTCAACATCTGGGAAAGCTTAAACAGCATTGCTTCCTAGCAGAAAGGAGGCAGATTTCCTTGCCAAAAAACAGAAGCGAAACATTTGCGAGCAATTGCGAGATAAAATCACCCCAAAAATCACCCGCGAATGCTCCGCCACATTCATGAAAGCGATCGCCAAAGCAATTAAGACATTGCCTGAGCGATATAATCAAAATAAGGAGCTGCTTCCTTAGCATCCTCCTGATTGAGCAAAGCCAAAGAAGCTTCCTTCAAACAGCGGATAGCTTCGACCATGCCAGGAACAGGAACGCCGAGAGAATTATACATTTCCCGAACGCCAATCAAACCGATGCTTTCGATCGGCTCCTTGTCACCCGCCAAGATACCGTAGGTAATCAGGCGCAAGTACCAGCCGTAGTCGCGCAGACACAAAGCCCGTTCGCGTTGGCCGTAAGCATTGCCCCCAGGAGAGATAAAGTCAGGGCGTTTTTTCCAGAGTTTTTTGCTAGCTTCTTCAACAATTTTTTTCTCACTGTCAGACAGCGCAGTAGCAATACGCACCCGCTGTTCTCCGGTTTTAAAAAAATCTTTGATGCTTTGAAGTTCGCCGGTACTGGGATAGCGAAGTTCGTCGTCGGCTTGGAGAATTAGTTGGCTAACTACGCTCATTGTTATTCAAAAAAATTGAGGATATTTGAGAGTAAGATTAATTGACATTCTCATCCATTAAAGATGAGATTCTTGGTTGGGCGATTTACTTTGCTTCTAACATTTATCAACATTAGAAGTAGCGGGTAAATCTCCGCAAACGTTATGCTTGATGTTCAAGCCCGTTTCCCTGTGTTCCAGGGTACTGCGGGAAAAACTCAAAAACTGCGATTGAGAGTTTTGATGTCGGCAGACACTTTGACTGTTTAACGAGTTTTTGCTAGCTCGCCCCAACAGCATATCGCACAGGATCGATCGAGGCAACTCACGGCAGGCTTGACTTGCAGGTTGAAGCTTGGCTTTAGCAGCAAGACGTTCAGCAGCAGGAATACAGCCTGCAATTGAGCTTGAGTGCGATGGATGGAGCCCCGCTTCGCTACGACTTATCTCAGGAAAGAGAGAGCGATATTGCATTACCATATTAAATCCTACCACGACTACTTGTGACCAAATCTAAATTCCCCGCCCCAAACTCGACGAAATTGGCAAACCCTTGCCAGCAAGGTCAACTGATTGAGATAGAGATTACTGACTTGACAGACACCGGCGACGGAGTTGGTCGTTTTGGTGAGTTAGTAGTGTTTGTGCCCGATACCGTGACGGGCGATCGAGTCCTTGTCCGCCTCGTGCAAGTCAAATCCACCTATGCTACAGGCAAGCTGGACACACTTCTCGAAGCATCCGAACACCGCATCCGAGCTAACTGCATTGTCGCCGACAAGTGCGGCGGCTGTCAGTGGCAGCACGTAGATTATCCATATCAGCTTGCAGCCAAGCAAAATCAAATCATTCAAGCCTTAGAAAGGATTGGCGGATTTAGCAATCTGCAAGTTGATGAAATTTTAACGGGAAAAATCGAGGGATTTCCCCAATTTTTGGGATACCGCAACAAAGCGACTTATCCCGTGGCAATATCTGCAACAGGTCAAGTCCAAGCAGGTTACTATCAAAAAAGCACCCACAAATTAGTCAATCTCAATCAGTGTCCGGTGCAAGACCCGCGCCTCAATCCTTTGTTAAAAGAAGTCAAAGAAGACATCCACTGGCGGGATTGGCAAGTTTACGACGAAAAGAAACATACAGGAGAATTGCGTCACTTATCCTTGCGAATCGGACGGCGCACCGGCGAGATGCTGCTAACTTTAATAGTTCGCACTGGAGACTTGCCGGGACTCGAAGAGCAAGCATCAGAGTGGCTGAAACAATATCCTCAACTGGCTGGAGTTTGTTTGAATATAAATCCCGATCAAACTAATGTGATTTTTGGTGCAGAAACTCGCTGCATTGCGGGTCGTTCTTATCTGCGAGAAAGCTTTGCTGGTTTGAAATTTCAGCTAAGAGCAGATACTTTTTTTCAGGTAAATACAGAGGCTGCTGAAGCGCTGTTAGAGGTGATGGTAGGGGAATTGAATTTGCAGGGAAACGAGATTTTGGTTGACGCTTACTGCGGCATTGGTACTTTTACTTTACCCCTGGCAAAACAAGTAAAAATAGCCATAGGTTTAGAAGTGCAACCGGCGGCGATCGAACAAGCCCAATTAAATGCTGAGTTAAATGACGTGAGAAATGTCGATTTTCACACCGGAACTGTAGAGAGTTTGCTGCCTTCCTTGGGATTGACACCGGATATTGTGCTGCTAGATCCGCCGAGGAAAGGGTGCGATCGCGCGGTTTTGGAAGCTATCAAGGAAATCAAACCAAATCGTATTGTTTATGTTAGCTGCAAGCCTGCTACTTTGGCTCGCGACCTGAAGATTTTGTGCGAAAATGGGGATTATAAGTTAGCGCGAGTGCAGCCGGCGGATTTCTTTCCTCAGACTTCTCATGTTGAGTGTGCGGCGTTTTTAGTGAGGTGAGTGAAAGGGCGATCGCTTTTGGGAATTAAAGGGCGATCGCGCTTATTTGATTCTTGGCATTTTGGTTGAGTGTTATAATACTATTAGTGCTAAGTTCTTAAGTGCGTGGGTTTGGATAGAATGGAAACTAGGTCTTTGAGTAAATTCTATGTCGGCTAGGGATGTTTTCCATGAGTCTGTGAAATCCGCTCTCCTGAAGGATAATTGGGTAATTACCCACGATCCGCTGAAGCTAAAGTTTAGCGAAGACGATCGGCTCAGGATTGACTTGGGGGCGGAACAGCTTTTAGCCGCAGAGCGAGGTGTGCAGAAGATTGCGGTGGAGGTTAAAAGCTTTCTGAGTGAATCAGCTATGTTTGATTTCCACCTAGCCCTCGGTCAATTTTTGAATTATCGACTAGCACTCAGAAATTTGGAGCCTGATCGATCGCTCTATTTGGCAGTTCCGATCGCTGCTTATAATTCATTTTTTTCTCGTGCTTTGCCCCAAGCGGCGATAGCTGAGTACGATTTAAAATTGTTGGTATACGACCCTACTAATGAGGTGATTGTAGAATGGAGAGATTAGCTAAATATCGGCAGATTGTTCGCACTTTTTTGATGGAATATAGCAAGACTAAGCCTCTTAATGACGACATTGAAATCCAGGTATTATTAGACACCGAACATGACCATTATCAGATAGTAGATTTAGGTTGGGACGGTCACAATCGGATTTATAGTTGCCCGATCCACTTAGATATTAGAGATGGGAAAGTCTGGATTCAACGCAATCAAACCGATGAACTGATTGCTGAGGAGTTAGTGCTGATGGGTGTGGCGCGGGAGGATATTGTTTTGGGGCTTCAGCCTCCCTATGCAAGGCAGTTTACGAGCTATGGTGTCGCTTAGGCTGTGGCGATAGCACTTATAATGTCTTGTCACAAGGGCGATCGCTTTTAGGGAATGAAAGGGCGATGGCATCTGCTACCTCTACTTCATCAGGCTAGTTGTAAAGCAAGAAAGAGAATAATGTGGTAAATAACATGAATAATATATAGTGAGTTCTGAATTTGCGACATCTGCTAATTTTGGCTTGCTCGCAGCGTAAACGTTCGGATGCTGATCCCGTAACGACGTAAACCGCGCGCAATATTAGAGTCAATATGTTCGTCTAAATGAAAACGAATTTGCTCACTTACCTCTAATTGCCCTCAATTTTTCTTGTAACGGAGATGGGGGACTATTACGCTTTAATTCTTCCACAATAGCTCGACTTTCAGCAGTGTGACGATCGATTTCTTCTCGACGATCGTAATAATAGGTCATTGCAGCATGAACAGAGGCAAGTGGTAAGTCATACTTGCCGGCAATTTCTTCTATAGAAATTCCCATTTTCAGATACATTTCGGCGATGTGTGCTACAGCAATTCGATGGCCAGCAATGCGTGGCTTACCACCAAGTACCCCAGGCGTAATTTCGATATGTTCTGTGATGACTGATTCCTTAGACATTATAGTTAAAGGCTATTAATTGGTAATTTTTAAGCTCTTTAATATTAGCACAAATAGTCACACTTACAGGAAATTGTAGGGTGCGTTAGACATTAATTATTTCGATTTCAACAAGTTTTTCGGATCAGACGCACCCTACGGACAGTATTTCGATCGCCCCCACCATCAACTAGATGCAAGCTAGATCCAGTCCGGCCTGAATCGGGGGGTGTCCAGAAGTATAGAATAGAGGTTGCGGAACCGGCACACCGCCCGATCGCTCGCCCCCAGCAATTTGTTACCCTAAAAATAGAATCTCCCCTCCCTCAACTCCCTCCCATGAACAACGCTTCTCCACTAATTCAAACCGTCACACCCGAACGCTGGGCCGGGTTTAGTATGGACTTTATAGGGGCGGGTTACACGGGTTTGTTGGTCAAAAACGGCCGCGCCGTGCGTACCCTAAAATCCGGGCGGCATTTCAGCTTCGCCCTTCCCCTGCTGGAACAGTGTCAAATTGTCATCGTAGACACCAAACTCCGCAATTTGGAGGTACAGTCGCACGGAGATTTTTTGTCTAAGGATCGGTTTTTAATTGATGCTACTCTGACTGTTATTTATCAAGTTATAGATCCGAAACGGGTAGCTTTGGAATTGTCCGATCCTATAGCTGTTTTAGCAAGTGCAGTTAAGGATTGTATGGGATTAGCGATCGGGCAAATACCCCTACAACAGCTTATCAGTCAAGGACGGCTGTTGCTGCGCCAAAATTTGCTCGATCGCGTCCAAGATTTTTATACTCTAGGTTTTAACTTAGAAGACGTGCGAATTGGCGATGTCAGCTTTCCCGAAACCAACGGAGTTATTCGCCAAGTTGAGGGAATGAGTGCCCGACAAGAAGCAGAAAATGCCGCCGCCCTGCAAATGAGAATTGCCGAAGCAGGCCGTCCGATTGTTCCTCAATCTCCCGTACAGCAGTTAAACTTAATTTCAGGTAATTCTCCTGCGAGTCTTCCAGCTTCAGACACAGCAGCAGGGTTCGATCGCGATTTACAACAACTAACAGAACAACTTGCTCAAAACAGCCTTCCTCCTGGGAGAAATCCTCCCCAACTTGCACCAACCGTACTCGCAAGCAGCGATCGCCAAACTACCGCATATTTAATCTACAAACTTTCTGGAGAAGCGATCGCCCTAACAGCCAATCCCTTTACAATTGGACGCGAACCAACCAACACATTAGTATTACAAGATCCGCAAAGTTCGCGCTACCACGCTCAAATCCGCCGGGCCACTGACGAACTGGGCAAACAGCGATATCAGCTTGTCGATAGCGGCAGTTCCAACGGCACTTTTGTAGGGGGACAGAGGCTGGCTGCTAACGAGCCTTTTTGGCTGCCAAATGGCTGCGAAATTGCGATCGGCGACCAAAAATGGATCTTTCAAAATTCGTGAGTTAGAGATATAAAGATGTTTTTAAACAGCAGATAAACACAAATGAATCCCATCAGCGTTCATCTGTGTTTATCTGCTGACATCTGCGGTTAAAAAACCCCAATCTAAGTAACTTGCTTTAATCACAATATACAAGTAATAGATGAAGATGGTTTTAAACAGCCGATAAACACAGATAAATTCCATCACCTTTCATCTGTCAGGTTTCTGTAGGGCCGTTACCAAGAGTCCCCGCCCTTCCGACACAGCTTGACCGAAAGCATCCAGGATACCCGCCACGTGATTCATCCGTCCAGAAATAAAAAACCTGTATCCGATAAACTTGCCCCCGAATTTATCTCGCGCAAGTCAATGCTTCAATTCTAAAATCTAAAATCTAAAATCTAAAATCTAAAATCGATTGACAACTTCTCCCTACCCAATTCCCAATACTCCCAGGTAGAAGTCTCTTGCCAACCCTAGGGGGGATATCTCCACAAGCATTTCGAGCGACAATTTGTCAAGATGGAAAATATAAGTAGAGGACAACCGCATGAACTTTTCTATACAATCTGTTTACAACTGGTACCGCGACACCCTCCGCAACCCCAAATACCGCTGGTGGATTATTCTGGGAACCCTGGCATATCTGGTAAGCCCGATCGACATTGCCCCAGACTTTCTCCCCGTCATCGGACAAATTGACGATGTGGCAATTGCAGTCTTGCTGATTTCCGAAGTGTCCCAAATGGCGATCGACTACTTTAAATCTCGCCAAACAGAGACAGCCTCAGCATCCGAAGCCACCGGTGCCAATTATTCTGAAGCCAACGGCAGCACCGTTGACGTAGATGCAGTTTCTGTAAAATAATTGCCAAAAATAATCGATCGCTACAACCCCGACTTCTTCGAGAAATCGGGGTTTTTGTTTTTTAAATGGCAACTGCTCAGATCGTGCTCCAAAGCTGGTACTTTTAACTATGATCCATCTGTGCTAACAACAAATTTTTATAGATGAAGTTTAGCGAAATAGTACAAAAACTTAACTTAGCCACCAGTCGCACCCTCACAGCGTCGGTTGCTAGCGATCCAGAAATTACAAGCGCGGCCCCTGTTGATGAAGCTGCATCGGACACAATCAGTTATATAGAAGGTGCTAAATTTGCCGCTCATACAGCCACTACAAATGCTTCGGCTTTAATTTTACCCTTAGATGAAAGTCTCCAAGCTCAATGTACCGATCGCAACATTGCTTGGATTGCTGCTGCAGATCCGCGATTGCTGTTTGCTGAAACGATCGCCATTTTTTATCAACCGTTTCGCCCAGCATCGGAAATTCATCCCTCAGCCGTCGTTCACCCCTCAGCAGAAATTGGTGAAAATGTCTATATCGGCCCCCACGTCGTTATTCAAGCAAAAGTCAAAATAGACAACAACGTTTGCATTCATCCAAATGTTGTAATTTACCCAGATGCGGAAATAGGCGAAGGCACTGTTTTACACGCTAATTGTGTCATTCACGAACGTACTCGCATCGGGGCAAATTGCGTGATTCACAGCGGTGCGGCGATCGGTTCCGAAGGTTTTGGGTTCGTGCCAACAGCCACAGGATGGGTGAAAATGGAGCAGTCTGGCTGCACTGTATTAGAAGAGGGCGTTGAGGTTGGCTGCAACAGCACGATCGACAGGCCCGCTGTCGGAGAAACCCGCATCGGCCAGAATACAAAAATCGACAATTTAGTACAGGTAGGTCACGGCTGTCAAGTCGGGAAAAATTGCGCCTTTGCCGCTCACGTTGGCATGGCTGGCGGAGTAAAAATTGGCAACAATGTAATTTTGGCAGGTCAAGTGGGAATTGCTAATCAAGCCAAAATCGGAGACGGGGCGATCGCCACTGCTAAAGCCGGAATTCATAGCGACGTGCCCGCAGGTGCGATCGTGACGGGTGTTCCAGCAATTCCCCACAAACTATTTCTGAAAGCCGCAGCCGTCTACAACCGCTTGCCCGAAATGTACCAATCTCTGAGGCAAATTCAGCGCAAGCTCGATCGGTAGTCAATTGGCAGTTGGCCGTTGTCACTTGACAGTTGTTATTAGTTAGACTTGTAGGTTGGGTTGAACGAAGTGAAACCCAACGTCCACTAGAATTAGGTGTTGGGTTTCATTCTTCAACCCAACCTACATATATTATAAGCGATCGCCCGGACATAATATGATATGTGGAATAGTATAACTAACCTGCGACTGCTGTCGCCGTCAATACCAGCAATTGTCAAAATAATCTTGTTTTTCTCAACTTGGGTAGTTTTGTGGTTGCCCATAGCAATTATGCTGGCGATCGCTCTCAAATGGCATCCACCCCAACCCCTGGGAAACAAAAAATTACCTTTACTAGCTTCCCTCTACGTGATTGTCCCCTTCATTTTATGGGCGACAAGTTGGATTGAAAACACATCTTTTACTAACTGGGGTTGGGATTGGCAACCCGCAGTTTTGATGTCATTACTGCGGGGATTAGGATTAGGAATAATCAGCTTAGTAATTTTATTCGGTCTGCAATTAACCGCAGGCTGGATAGATATAAAAAACAGCGAAAGTTCCACCGAAACAGGCGAAAAAAAAATTAATTTGTGGACTTTAATTTTTAACCCTGCTAGTCTGCTGACTCTGTTATTAGGACTGTGGATTAGCGCCACAGAAGAGTTAATCTTTCGCGGCTGCTTGCAAACAATCCTCCAGCAAGATTACTCCGTGCTAATCGCAGCAGCGATCGCCAGTTTCATTTTTGCGATCGCCCATCTAATTTGGGCCGCCAAAGAAACTCTACCGCAACTACCCGGATTGTGGCTGATGGGGATGGTTTTAACATTAGCCCGCATCGCCGACAATGGCAGTTTAGGATTGGCGATCGGCATTCACGCAGCTTGGATTTGGGGTATAACTACCGTAGATACAGAAGGCGCAATTAAACCTACTTCTACCGTACCAGAATGGATTACAGGAATAGCAGCAAAACCGCTAGCCGGTGCCGCCGGAATTCTGTTATTGCTAGCAACAGCAGCCGTGCTTTTGTTAATTTAAATAAGACTTACCCTAATAAATGCGGTTTCTTATAAAAGATTTGCTCTCCTATATTTGTGTTATAAATGATAGTATAGTAATCCTAAATCATTTGTGAATTTCTTACTCCCTCCCCTTAGCAAGGGGAGGGTTGGGGTGGGGTTAAAAAATTTATGGCTCATGTAGGATTGCTATATAAGCGTCTTCCTCATCCGGGATAGGGGGCTCGCAACACAAGAATTTTTATTTTGCTGAGTACCATAAACTCAGGAGATTTGGATTATGATATCAATTCCGGTGGCACTCCTCATAATAGTTGACTGTTAATTGTTAACTGTTAATTCGATGTCGCAAAACTCAATGATGGTTGAGTGTTGAATGTTGACTCGATTTTACGGCAGACGATCAAGCGCGGATTTGATATGATATCTACTCTCTTGAATCAAATATTCAAAGGACGTGATGGCGGTGGTGGCATTGGCGGTTTAGCGATCGCCAGAGACTTAGAATAGCGGGCCTCTAAAACACCAGTTCTAAACTGAGCCACTTTTTCTCCCTTCCTGTGAAATACTATCACATTAACCCGACTGCTGTAAATAGTCAGATAGCGCTGTTTGACAATGAAGGCAAGAATAATAAAGACAACACCGATAAAAATACTGAGAGTCGGAATTCCTAACCAAAACAGCCACCAAGTACAACCCTCTCCTGTTTCAATCGCTCTAACATCCTCAATCGGAATAAACACCTCTTTTGTTTCTAATCCAAAAAAAGATTCCGAGCTGATTTGTAACATTTCGCCTGCCAATTTAACCGTAATTGTGCCATTACTTTGAACGGGAACAATCCCCACAATTTGACCAGGTGTACCGCTGATTTGGATGACTTGATTAGATTTCATATTTATTGTCAATAGACGGTTCGGAAAAGCTATTAGATCGCCTCCTTTTAGGATTTAGCACGTCCGAAGAATTGTATAACAACAACCTCGACCTATTTGTTGACTCAAACTTGCTCTACCTATCGCCACAAGTACCACTAAAACCTCCTGCGTATAATAGGAAAGCTGATGCCCATAGCTGTAAGGTAAATTTAACTTGCTGGCAACGGGTTTGAGGACATCTGCTGCTTCATCTTTATTAACTTGATGTCCCTTGAGTTGATTGTACAAATACTCCACTACTTCACAAGTAATGTTTTTTGTAAATACGATTGTAGGTCTTTGAGCCTTAATCACATCTACTCGATAGTTTGAGCCTTCACGGTAGACGAGGTGGCAGTTGCGTAATCTAACCTCTCCAATCAATTCGCTCTCCATCTGTTCCTCCTATTTGATTCTCTAAGCAATTAGCAGCGATCTATCTTGGGCAATTTACCAATAAAATTGCTCATCTCATATTTACTAAAACCCAAACTCTTCCCCAAGTCTCCGCCTCAAATCTCCAGATATTGGTAATTGGCGGATTTCTTTGCAAATTGCAGCATGAGATTCTCCATTTTGAATGCGCTGCCTGTAAATTCCAATTAACAGCGCTTCAAGACCGTACTTAGATAACATTTCTGTCGCTAAACCGGTGATGCCCAGCAAAGCAATGCCACCGAACATTCCTGCTGGCCCACCTAACATTGCCAAAGCTGTCGTAATTGCGGCAGCTCCTGCAAAACCTGTAGTTGCCATCACAATTAGAAGTAAAATCACAGGCAATCCTAGTCCAGCAGCTTTCCTAACAAACTCGTCCATAATGTCGCTCCTAGTCTGTATATAGAGGAATTAAAAATTCGAGAATTTGGTTTTTTTGCCTTAACTTCCCTTTAACAAAAGCCTTCAATGAAACAAGCCCAAAAATTTATTTACTCATTTCATGAATTTTTACTAATTTATTGAAGTATTTGGTAGGTGTTTAAGTTTGGTCTCTAGTCTCTTACCTCCTTCCACTCCAAAAACTTGATAGACAAATCATTGTTACTACGATCGCCTAGTTGAAGAGCATTATCCATAATTCTCCTGAATTCATAACCCTGATTGGGGGTTAATACACCGCCAAGCGGAACAGTCAAAAATTCGACTACAGCTCCGTCTCGTTTATCGATAAATTGGACGCTGATAGACTGAACTTTAGCCGTCTTACTTTGCTTGTTGGTCAACCGCCCTACAAGAAATCGCTGAGTTCCTGTATTTTCCATAGCTAATCCAGTTAACTCCAGTCCATTCACGAGCTGAACCCTAAAAGGGTCTGGCTTCCGCGGGTTTTCAGGTGGTTTGGGAAATCGACAAAGCTCATCGAGAGATTCATACTGTTTTCTTTCAGAATTCAACTGAAAACACCCCGGATACTCTTGGGCGATCGCCCTCGGAAACAGATTGAAAACAGACAGAAGCGCGATCGTCGGTAAAGCGGTTATCAACTTGACGCACCTAAACATGGCCTTTTACTCTCCAATCGAGTAACGATACTCATCAGTTGTTTTAGTCCAGCAGTTTTCACAGGTAAATCTGGTTTCGACATCTACTGATTAACCAGGGTCAAACCCAAAAATTATGCAAAGCTGAGGGGGAAACTGTATTCAGGTTCGCTGAACTCAGAAAGCTCTCCGGCTGCGCCGACTTTCTGAAACATCCACCGCGCCTAACTGAGATTAATGTATCAAGGAAAGTTCTAGTTTGTCAAGCTAATGCTCAAAAAAATCTCATCAAGTGAGAAAAAAGCATCAAAAGCCGATTTCACAAGGCTCTAGCCCCTCTAATGGCAGGGCGGTTTCTCAGAAAAACCAGGATCTTGTAGGGGCGGTGCCCCCGTGCCCGCCCTGCCCCCGTGCCCGCCCTGCCCCCGTGCCCGCCCTGGCCCAGACAGGATAAATTGGACATTTCAGCGATCGGGGCAACCACGGGGGGTTTGCCCCTACAGGAGAATGAAACAGCCCTGCCTCTAAGGGCAACTGAAACAAGCTCTAAACCTGTAGCAATCAAGTATCCCGATCGAGCAACTGCTCCAACTTTCAGCCGATCGCCCCTCAATCATGCTGTTTTTTATCTCGTTTACCTCGTTTTAAGTGAGAAAAAAGCCCATATAATCAAGTTACAGCCCAGAAGCCTCTGTTTGCGCCACCCCTCAGTTATTCTGTTGTCCATCTCGTTTACCTCGTGATAAGTGAGAAAAAAGCCCATATAATCAAGTTACAGCCCAGAAGCCTCTGTTTCCGCTGCCCAAATTTCTGTGTTCGCTTATTTCGCGCGATCGCCCCCTCCTTTCCCAGCTATCTTTGAGTAGAACCGCCCGCTTTGTAATACCTGTATTTAACGTAGTATGAAACTTCCCGAAGATTTTTTAATAACTTTAGCCACTAAAGTTGGCATTTCCGAAAACGAATTTGAAGTCTTATCAAGAGCAATCAAAGGCGAATCCATGTCTGATATTTCAGATCAGCTTCGCGTTCGCAAAGATGCCTTACAAAAACGCCTGGGAGAAGTGTATAAAAAATTTGAAGTTCAAGGTGCTGGGCCTGGAAAATTAGCCAAACTCCAGCAAATTCTCGTAACTGAATACCAGAAACAAGTTGCCAATAACCGTCACGATGCTACAACCGATCGCGAAGTTTATCCAACCGTAGAGAATACCCGCTTTCAAGACACAACTATCCCTCAATTCTCACCGCGTATTGATTGGGGAAAAGTCCCAGCTAAAGAACCTTTTTACGGACGTAATTCCGAAATAGACACTCTCAAAAAATGGATAGTGACAAACCGTTGTCGAGTAGTCACAATTTGTGGCATGGGAGGGATTGGCAAAACAGCATTAGCTACCCAAACTCTACAACAAATTCAAGGGGAATTTCAAACCATAATCTGGCGAAATATCGCCACCTCTGGTCCCCTTGAAAAACTATTGCCAGACCTATTGCAATTCCTATCTCATCATTCAGAAATCGACCTTCCCAAACTCAGCAACTCACTCATCGCCCAATTAATAGAATATTTGCGTTTAACCCGCTGTTTATTAGTCTTCGATGAAGTCGAAACTATCCTCCAAAGCGGACAGCTACCAAGACACTACCGCCCCGGATACGAAAGTTACCGGGAACTCTTCCAACAAATAGCACAAACACCTCACCAAAGTTGCCTGCTTCTCATCAGTTGGACTCACCCTATAGAACTCGATATTTTAGCAGAAGAAACCTTACTTTGTCGAGCTTTAGAACTGAGTGAGTTACCAGAAAAGGATGCCAAACAAATCATTTTATCCGCCCCCAAAGTTTCTACTTCAGAGAGTAATTTGCTATCAGAACTCATTTACCTATATGGCGGCAATCCCCTCCTTTTAAAAATAGCTGTCACTCACGCTCAAGATATGTTAGCGGGCAATTTAGCACAACTCGTCAAAAAAACTCCGTCGGTTATTGAGGGCATTGTCCGAGATTATTTCCAAGAGCAATTTCAGGATTTTCATGAATTAGAAGTAAAAGTATTGTCTTGTTTGGCGAGCAATAAACCCGCCACCCTTAGCGAGTTGCAATCCAGTCTCCTATTTGCTGAAGACTTATCAGAATTGAAACTGGCTGTAGAAATTCTAATCGAGCGATCGCTCCTGCAAACCCTCACCGACTCCGATGAAGAACGCCTGACAGTCAGCCCCCAGGCTAGGCTATTTGTCACCCATCAATTAATTGCTAAATACCTAAATCAAATTGGTTACAAGAAATACTTAGAGAGTGAGTTACAGACGGCAAAATGTTATTTAACACAAACCCTTCGCTACAATCCAGAACTGCCAGCAGCTAACTACAATTTAGGGTCAACCTACGAAAAACTAGAAGATTTGCCCAACGCTCGCCAGCACTACAAAAAAGCCGCAGAATATAAAAACAGTCGCGCTGCCGGTGCTGCTGTCAATAATTTAGCTCGATTGGAAATTCTCAGCGAAAATTTTGACGTAGCGGTAGAACTAATTCTCTCCATTTTGCCACAGGTTAATGACAAAATTGTCCAAGTCACGCTCCACAAAAATCTGGGATGGGCTTATCTAGGACTGCAACTTTACAGTGAAGCAGAGACTCACTTGGAAAAAGCAATTGAATTAGATAACTCCTATGCTGTTGCACACTGCTTGCTAGCACAAGTTCTCGAAGCAAAAGGGGAGACAACAGCAGCTCTTTCTTGCTGGCAAAAATGCCTGAATTGCTCGACACAAGGCCAACAACAAGAAGGTGTGGCGTGGAAACTTCCCGAATTAAGTATTTGGAAGAGTTTTGCGCGCGAGAGGCTCAGTGCTTCGGGCAGAGAACCTAATTAATTAAATTTTAATTAAATTACAGTAGGGTGCGTCAGTAGTTCTCAGTTTTTCGCTCCTACTTCACCATTTAACTAGCTGACGCACCTACTGAAAGCTCGCTAACAATTAAAGTTATTTAGGATCGCAAATTAAATAACTTACAATTTTAATTGTTATTGTGGGATGGGCGTCCCGCCCGTCCAAAAAGGACG
>NZ_JAUBUB010000083.1:0-28084 GCF_036705265.1 Microcoleus sp. B4-C2 | reverse complement strand
CGCCCGTCCTTTTTGGACGGGCGGGACGCCCATCCCACAATAACAATTAAAATTGTAAGTTATTTAATTCGCGCTCCTAACCTTGGATTTGAGCATGAGGTCGATCGCTCTCGATGCGATACTAGAGAAACGATGATGTCTGTCCAATTATAGATCACCTTTTACTCTAAACTCTTCCAAGCGAGAGATGATTTTTGGTTTTTTGAAATTTACTATAATAATACCCTCTAATCACTCAAATAATAGATTTTTAAAATGATGGGAAAAACAAGCCTAATAAATTCATGACAGGGAATTCAAAAAAACTTGATCCAGGATAAATCCTATATTGCACTGTTCAATAGTGCGGCAGGTTTTTCTCTGCTCCCATGGCTAATTTTCTAAGATTTTGAGACAGTGTGGATAATTAAATCAATGTCATCTCGACTCCTGACGCGACATTAAATTCGACTTTTTTATTCTGCTTGCCCTCTAAAGCTTGTAGTATTGTTCCCAAAAAGCCCGCTGTATTGAATGTTAACCTGGTTCTATTTATTACATTGACACGAGAAACTCATGGAAAACACATTGTTCGATCGCACATTTCGCGACAGCGAAGGCCAAATTGTTATAGCTCAGATGCCAAATCTACCACTGAGTGTCGGAATTGTAGCTAGTTTATTAACGCTCATTGTTACAACAGGTAAAATTAATTTAGGGTTGGATCTAGTAGCCTTTGGCTCTTTGTTTACTTGGGCTTGGGAAGAATTATTTCAAGGCGTTAATTACTTTCGTAGAGCATTAGGTCTGATTGTGCTTGTTGGTATAATTGCAGGGAAACTTCAATAATTAGGTCAGCATAAATCAAATCAAGAAGGTATAGCAAAACCTTTAATCAGGCGAATGAGGAACGGTGGAGAGGTTGACAGGCTGTAATGGACAATCCAAAAATTAACACCAATCGGATCTGGGAACACCTGAACAATGCTCAACTTATACGCTATCTGCTACTATTTGCGCTGGGCTGGGCGATCGTGCAGGTGTTGGCATATTTTGAAACGGTTCTGATTGTTTTTATTTTTGCAGCTATTCTCGCCTTTCTGCTAAACTACCCAGTCAAATTTGTATCTCGTTTCATCCCTCGTTGGGTAGCGGTTGTGCTGGTGTTTTTACTTGCCTTGTTGATTTTAGGTGGGTTAATGGCAACGCTAGGATTAGCTATCCTTTCCCAAGCACAGCAGTTATTGCAACAGGCTCCTCAATTTTTAGAGTCGGCGATCGCACTGTTGGAAGCACTCCAATCATTTCTGCAAAAGCGCAATATTACGGTCGATTTCAGCACCTTTGAGACACAACTGCGCGAACAAGCCCTCGGCATCATTGGCATGGGTTTTTCCACACTGCAAAATGTGTTATTAAACTTGCTAGATGTGATTGTGATTGCGGTGGTTGGCTTCTTTATGCTCCTAGATGGTAGACGACTATGGAATATGATTGTGAGGTTGTTTCCAGCCGGCTTACGCGATGATTTGACCAGGGCAATCCAAAAGAATTTTCTGGGTTTCTTTTGGGGTCGGTTGCTATTATCAATCTTCTTCGGCATCTCTACCTTTCTGGTGTTTATTTTGCTGGATATTCCCTATGCACTGGTCATGGCAGCAATCGCAGGCGCATTTGACCTGATTCCCGGTATTGGCGCAACGATTGGGATTAGCCTCGTCTGCCTGATTATTCTGCCTCAAGGAATTCTGCTCAGTTTGAAAGTTTTAGTGGGTTGCATTGTCTTACAGCAGGTTGAAGAAAACTTACTCATGCCCCGTATTATGCAAGGCTCCATTAATATAAATCCAGTCATTATGTTCTTTGCGCTATTAGTAGGGGCGCGAGTCGCTGGATTGGTCGGAGTTTTTCTGTCGATCCCGATCGCGGGGGTGGCGATCGGCATCCTGGATATTGATGAAATGCGTGGGGAAAAGACAGAACAACCTTCTGGTTGATGTAGAAGCCAGTTGGCTTAAGGTTTCGGTTAAGATATTTTGTTGTGAATCTCTGGGAGAGCAATTATGAAAGGTTTAAAGGGAAAAAATGCACTCATTACTGGAGCGAGTTCAGGCATTGGGCAGGCGATCGCCATTCGTCTCGCCCAAGAAGGTTGCAACATTGCCGTTAACTATCGCAAAAGCTTAGAAGAGGCAGAAGATACTGAAGAAATGGCCATGCAAAAAGCCTGTGGCCAGGCAGCAGAATGCGGGGTTGAAACGCTGCTGATTCAAGGTGATGTTTCTAAAGAAGAGGACATCGTGCAAATGGTGAATCAGGTTGTGGAACAGTTCGGTCATATCGATATCCTGATTAATAACGCTGGGATTCAAACAGAAACCGCATCCCATGAAGTTCCAACGGATGAATTCGATCGCGTGATTGCGGTGAATTTGCGAGGTGCATATCTCTGTGCGCGGGAAACCATTAAGCACCTATTGAGTGAGCAACGCCCTGGGGTGATTATCAATATTTCGAGTGTGCATGAAATCATTCCTCGCCCGATGTATATCAGCTATTCCATCAGCAAAGGCGGCATGGGGAATCTGACTAAAACCCTAGCGTTGGAATACGCAAACCGAGGCATCCGCGTCAATGCTATTGCGCCCGGTGCAACGATTACACCGATTAATGAAAGCTGGACGGACGATCCAGAACAAAAGGCAGTAGTGGAAAGCCATATCCCAATGGGACGGGCAGGCACATCGGAGGAAATGGCAGCATCTGTTGCCTTTCTCGTATCAGATGAAGCGGCTTATATTACGGGGCAAACGCTCTATATTGATGGTGGATTGACCCTCTATGCTGACTTTCGCGAAGCTTGGTCTGCCTAAATTAATTTGGAGAAACTATTTGGAGGAAATAGGCGATCGCTGTCATTTTACCTAAAAACGGATTTGTTTGGGCGATCGCTTTCTTTACTCACCGGACACTAGACTAAACCGCACTAAGGTGTCATGCAGACATGATTGAACGTGGCAGCCCGGAAGGCATTGCGGAGGAGTTAGACTGCCAAGATGTCAAGTAGTGGTATCTTGTGAGCTATCACATGAGACGAATTAAAGCAGGTATTCTACTTCATAAACTTGGAATACATTGTAGCTGGTTTGGGTTTGCCGTTGTTATTAAGTGTGTAAAACGACCCAATTAATACAATGTTGTCAAGTCCCGTTCGTTGGCATGATTAATACCAAATCCGGTAGCATCTTCGGGCGTAAAATCGAGTCAACAGTCAACAATCACGGATGGTGCAACCGGAATTTATATAATTCATCTGCGTTAATCTGTGTTTATCTACCTGTATCTGCGGTAAAAAAAAGAGAAGGTATTAAGCTAATCCGCATTTAAATTGCAGGGTAAGATAAATTTTCACTTTTGTGGGGAGTAGGGGTTGGGCATCTTGCCCGCCCTCAACATACAATTTAAATGCACAACAGCTTAACCGAAGATGACAATGGATGGACGCTGATTCACGCAGAGGTCGAGAATAGAGATATAAAAAATTCCGATGCTAACAGATTGATTTGATAGAATCCCGTCAGAACAAGTCTATTTACCTTAACATTGGAGAGTTAAAAGTATGACCGATAAACATAGCCAAAATGATCCATCATTGAATCCATTTCCGCTCAAAAATCTTGACGAGTTGATTCGTCCTTTTATTGTTCCACCAAAGCAGCAAATTATTGTGCCATCAGAGCGAGGAATTTCTCTAACAAAAGACTATGACCCAGCTTACAAAGCCAATCATCTAAAGAAGTCGAAAGCTAAAAGTCAATTAAAGGAAGGTATTAAAGCTTTAGCAGAATATCAAGATATTCTGTATGCCCAAAAAACCCATGCTGTACTAATCATTTTTCAAGCAATGGATGCTGCTGGTAAAGACAGTACGATCAAACACGTAATGTCAGGAATCAATCCCCAAGGATGTCAAGTGCATAGCTTCCAAGCGCCATCGACAGAAGAGTTAAATCATGACTATTTATGGCGTTGTTCCAAAGCCCTACCAGAACGAGGACGGATTGGAATTTTCAATCGATCTTATTATGAAGAAATCTTGGTGACACGAGTTCATCCAGAAATCCTAGAACAGCGACCAATTCCACCTAGTTTAATCGACAAGGATATTTGGGAGCGGCGCTTTCAAGAAATCAACAACTTCGAGAAGCAATTAGTCAATAACGGGACGATCATCCTCAAGTTTTTTCTCAATGTGTCTAAGGAAGAGCAGCGAGAACGTTTTTTAGAACGGATCAATCGTCCTGAAAAAAACTGGAAATTTTCTGTTGATGATGCTAAAGATCGTACTTTTTGGGATGAGTACATGGCGGTATATGAAGATATGTTTAATCACACCAGTACGGACTATGCTCCTTGGTACATTATCCCAGCCGATCGCAAATGGTTCACTCGTCTTGTAGTAGCTGGCATCATTTACACTAAGTTGAAGGAACTGAACCTTGAGTATCCCAGTGTGAGCGAAGAAAAGCGTCAAGAACTTTTGCAAGCAAAGCTAGTTCTTGAGAGCGAGTAATTAAGGTAACGGTCAATCACCCGGCACCGAGCGGATTACCGATACGGTGCGGGCACAGAAATTGCCTAGTTGACCAGTCTAAGTGGTTCGCCCACTACGTTTAAGGCAAGTGTTATGGCGCGAGATTCCGACTTTGAACCAACGCGAAACTTGAATAATTAAACTTTGCTATGACAGAAACAATTAATCCGCTTTATCTAGCCTCCGAACTGGTTTTAAATAATGGCGATGGCTTAGGGCAAATCAGCTCTATTTTGGTAGCAGGAGTGGTGACTGCATTAGCGGGAATTGCGCTCTTTTCCATCTTAAAATTACCGTTAAGTTGGTTCGCTCCAGAATTATTAACCCAAACTTATATTCGTGTAGTGGTTGGCTCAAAAAACATAGTTTTGGTGTTACTAACTTTTTCAGCAATGGAAGTAATGTTACTTCTAATTCCTCAAAGTAAATCGCTTAGTTTAATCGAGTTTTGCCTGAGTATTGGCATCACTATACTTAGCGGCTGGATGCTGTCAAGACTATTTAGAGAATTTTTTAACACCACAATTTTAGGAGTAACTTTTGAGTCAAACCCCAAAGTTAAAGGCGAGTCAATCTTCTTAATTCGGTATTTTGGAGACTTTGCGATCGCTGTAACGTTAATTTTAGTTTTTTGTATTAGCCATAACATCAACGTTGTCGGCATAGTTGCCAGTTTGGGGATTGGAGGTATTGCCATTGCCTTTGCGGCTCAAAAGACTTTAGAGCAATTTTTGGGGGGGATTGTCTTAACCCTCGATCGTCCGTTTACTGTGGGTGACTATATCGGCTTATCGGATGGGCCTACGGGTAAGCAAGGTACTTTTGGTAAAGTAGAAAGTATCGGCTTAAGATCAACCAAAATTCGCACTTCTGGTAAAGGCACGCTCACAATTATTCCGAATAATGCGCTTACCCAAGCTACCATTGAAAATTTTTCAGGTGCAAAGAAAGTCATGTCTGTAATGGTACTTGAGTTTCTTAAATCAATATCTGCCGATGAGCAAGCATTGATCCGCCAAATTGTGATGGACTGTACTATGGATATTTTTGGTTTAGATTGGCGTAGTACAGAGGTTTCTTTTAGTGAAAATCAGGCTCAAGTTTCCTTTTTTATTCTGGGTTCTAATGAGTTATCCATGGAACTAAGACGACAATTGCTGGATTTGGCAACCCAAAAAATTACCAAGCAACTTCACAAACATGATATTTCTTTTATCCTTAACCAACCAACGATTTATGTGGATGCGCCAATTTCTATCTAAACAAGTAATTAGGCGAGCAATTAAACTGACTAGCTTATTTTTAGTGGGTTGTTTGTTGGTGTTTACTCCCATGAGTTTTGCTCAAAATCCTGCTCAAAATTTTAGTCAGGGTTTTGTTAATGGCAGTGCTCCGGTGGTTGTTGATGGGATTCCCCTTTTTAATTTGCAAGCTGTGGAGCGATTTACAGCAAAGGAGCGCACCCAATTTGCTAATAATATTCTCAAGGAGGCGATCGCTAATGATCAATCCATAACTTTTGATGTGCGGAATGATGATAGTACCAGCGCTACTTCTATTTCCTTAAATAATAACTACCTTCTCACCGTTACAGCAAATGATGTTCTGCCAGGGTTTTCTCGAACTCAACAAGCTAATCAATGGCGGGCTATTCTAGAAACAGCGATCGCCAAAGCTAAAAAAGAACGCACTCCCCAATATATTTGGCAGAGAAGTCTATGGATTTTGAGCGTAATCGCAGCGCTGATCGTAGTGCGGCTTTTTTTGGGACTAGCAACCAGAATATTTAAGTTTCAAACTGGAATTTTCAGCAAGATTTTTTTTAGTTTTAGCTGGGGTGCGATCGCCATAGTCAGTTCCGAGTGGTTTCCCATCTTACGCAGTCTACGCTATCAGTTTCTTTCCCCATTTTCTCAGCCCCAGTGGCTGCTCTTTTTTGGAGCAATAGGAGTTTCTTTTGTATTTAGCCACTACGCTACAGATTTAGTAAAATTAGCGCTTAAAAAACTAGCTCCCCACGCCCTAGAAACTATCTATATAGAAATTGTTCAACCGAGCGATCGCCTTTTGGAATTTGCAGTTCTCAGTATTTGTATCAGTTGGTCTGTGAGCTTATTAGAACCATTAGTACCAGTCGTTTATAATCTCTTAAACCCGATTATCAATCTATTTTTAATTGGAAGCTTATATTGGTTATCAGTAAAACTAAGTAGCCGCTACCTGCGTACCTACGGATTCAAGTTGGGCGGCAAATTTAGCCCTAGTAGTGATGATGCCATTCTAGTGTTTGAGACCATTATTCATATCTTGATCTTTATTGCAGCTTTAGTTGCCTTTGCCAGCAGCCTCAACTTTGACTTGATTGGATTGGTGGCAAGTTTGGGGTTGGTGGGTTTAGCCGTCGCCTTTGCTGCTCAAAAAATTCTCGAACAACTGATTGCGACTTTAGTTTTATATCTTGATCGTCCTTTTGTTACTGGTGACTACATCCGCTTACCAGGTGGAGAATTAGGGAAAGTAGAAAGTATTGGTTTGCGATCAACCAAAATCCGTTCCCTTGGCACTGGCACAATTATTGTGATGCCCAATTCCATCCTTGTAAGTGTAGAAATTGAAAACGTTACTCTTGCCAAAAAAATCATGGTGTTATTTTATATGGACTTTGCTAGTGTTTTAGGGGAACGAGAATATGCCCTAGTACAACAAGTGATCATGGAAAAAACCGCTTACCTATCAGGGATTGATACTAACAGCACAAATATCTCTCAGGCTGATGGAACAGGAAAAAGATTAAGGGTTAGTTTTGCAATTTTAGGTTCTCAAGATAATGCGATTGAAGTGCGTAAACGTCTACTAGAGTTGGCAAGGGCTAAAATTGCCAAATCCCTCTCGATTCATGGGATTGTCTTTACGATGGAAGACCCTACAGTTTATGTGCAGTCCCCGATTACAATTTGATTATTGTTGTGGAGTGTTCAACTTAAAGCAACTGTTTTGAGGGGTAGTCAATCGATTTTAGATTTTAGATTTTAGATTTTAGATTAAAGAATTGAAGCATTGACCCCACGGATAAATTCGGGGGTTCATTTATCGGATACAGGTTTTTTATTTCTGGACGGATGAATCCGGGGGCTTGTATCCTGGATGCTTTCAGTCAATCTCAAGAAATCCCCAATTCCGAAGTAGTTCCTGGGGGCGTTTCAAATAACTCCTGAGCATCCTACCCTTGCTGACTAAATTGCTGAAAATCTTGCTCACAGAGTTTCAATGGCTCGATCGCTGAAACGTAACCAGACGCATCAAACAGAGCGCGATCGCGAATTTTAGGCAACCATGTGATATCATTTCCGGTTAAACCGGAATAATGTTGACTGTTGACTGTTGACAGTGAACAGTCAACAGTCAACTCGAATTTACTATTCCGATGCTAACGGATTTGATAGGAGTTGGGGCAAGGCGATCAACTGCTGAAATTGAGGAACATGTTCATCAAAAACGCTCCTTTTTTATAAATTTGGACTGCCTACAATAGACCTCTTGCAAAAGTCCTTTTCATAAATTTATTGGACGGGCAAGATGCCCATCCCACAAGAAAAAATAACTATTGTGGGATGGGCATCTTGCCCGTCCTAGTTATTTTTGCAAGAGGTCTAATAGGTAACTTAAGTAAATCCTTCTTGCTGCTTGCTGCTTCCTTCTACTTATGACTACATTCCACTAGAATGACAGGAATAGGACTGGTTTCTAAGACGGCTTGAGAAACCGAACCTACTAGCATTTCTTCCCAAGGTTGATGCCCTCGTTTCCCGATCACAATATCTGTTACTTGCCGAGCTTGCGCCACGCGGACAATCTCTTCTGGAACTGTACCAGAAAGACTCAGGAACTCATAGCGAATATCTGATAAGAGTCGTTGTGCTTGTTCTTGTAATTGTAATTTTTTGCTTTTATTTCCCAGATTATCCACATACAAAACAATCACATCCCCATCACTGCGCCTAGCTAAGTCTGCGGCCTTAGTTAAAACATCTGTTGTGAGAGGGGAAGCGTCTACTGCAGCGAGAAAAATTGGACGACCGGAAATAGCTACTTTGGTCGGGTCAACTTCGCCTTTTTCTAATAGTTTGGGAGCAAAAGTGGGAATTGCCCATGCACCCAAGGGAGCTGTTACTAAAATTGAGAGGGCTGCGATCGCCAAAATCGTCTCGCCACCAGCAATCCCCTGAGCTAGAGGAATCGCCCCAATCGCCGCTTGCACCGTTGCCTTAGCCGAATTTCCTGCTAGCAAAAACAGCCGTTCTTTCCCAGTCCAATTACTACCTAAAGTGGAAAGATACCAACCGAGCGATCGCCCAATCAGAGTCCCGATCGCCAACACCAGCAAACCAACCAGTAAGGTATTGCCTAATACATTAAGTTGAATACTTGCTCCCAGCAGCACAAACAAAATAATTTCCGCGATCGTCCACAAACTATCAAAACCACCCCGCAATCTTCGTGCTAAAGGCGCATCCAACTCAATCAGGAAAAACCCCGCCGCCATGACAGCCAAATAGCCAGAAAAAACCGGAATATGTTCTGCTGATACTACCAGCCCTAGGGCAAAGCCAGCAGCGACTAGGGAGTCCTGAACCGCAGTTTGAGTCCAGTTTTGCTTGACTAATAGTGACACCAAAATTCGAGCAGTCACCCATCCCAAAAGCACCCCCAAGGTAATTTGGATGATGATTTGAAATGGCAGCAATTGCAGAGGGCTGAGGGTGATTCCTCCCAGTAAGGTAATGGCTGTAGCTTTCCCTTGGGACAGAAACGCTAGCAGTAGGCTAAACACCAGCAAAAGCAATACATCTGACAAGGCACTTCCCGTCAGAATGGCATCGGGAATTCCTTTTTTTACTCCCCAACCTAGACTTTTTAACCGCAGCATTCCGGGAACAATTACTGCTGGAGATTCCGCGCCAATGATGCAGCCTAGCAGTAGCCCCGTCAAAAAATCAAACTGAAGTAGCCACATCGCAGCGACAGCAATGGCGATGGCCTCGCAAGCAGCAGGTAGAAAGCCTAATCGCAGCGCCACGGTTCCCTGTTGGGATAGCTTTTCGCGATCAAGTCCTAACCCCGCCTTCATCAAAATCACCATCACGGCTATGGTACGAAGGGAATTCGCTGCGCCCAAAACCTCTGGGCTAATGACATTCCCCAGTTGCGGGCCTAATAAAATGCCCACCAGCACCATACCTACGAGTGCTGGAGCTTTCAGCCGTCGAGCAATCTGCCCGACAAAAAAGCCCATTAATAAAATCCAGATCATACTTTCTAACATCACGCCACCTTAAATTTGAATCGATGAAGGTGACTTGTAGGGGAAAGATCGATCGAGGCATCCGCACCATCCTACCCTTCCGCCACAAGTCGGAACAGTAGGAGCCATCAGCCTTTTAAACGTTATGAAGATTATTAATAACGAAGGGCGGTTTCGGCGAGCTCCATCGCCATCATTACTTTTATACCACTATTGAAGCTGATATTCCATTTCCGTGCCCAGGGGGAACGCTATTTAAGGGAGGATTTTTCCAGTATAATTTCATTGATTCTCCAATATTGATGAATTTAGGGTGCTCTGGGTTGCACCTAACCCATATTACTTCTGAACGTAGCAATGCTGCTCTTGCCCCCAAATGCTACAATAATAAGTTGTGAACTTCTCTTTCTTTCTTAACTTTGCGTATTCAGTCTTCTTTGCGGTATCTAAAAAAATACTCATGTTGAAACTTTACGAATATTCTCCCTCTGGAAATTGCTACAAAATCCGCTTGCTTTTAACTCAGCTTAACATTCCCTTCGAGCGACGGGAAATTGATATTCTAAAAGGAGAAAGCCGAACTACTGAATTTTTGATTAAAAATCCTAACGGGCGTATTCCTGTTTTAGAAATAGAACCGGATAATTTTCTATTTGAATCAAATGCAATTATGTTTTATTTGAGCGAAGGAACAGAGTTTTTCCCCAGTGATAAATTTGAACGCGCTCAAGTCATGCAGTGGTTATTCTTTGAACAGTACAGCCACGAACCTTTTATTGCTACTTCTCGTTTTTGGTATTTGACAGGTAAAGCTGAAGAATATCAAGAAGCACTTAAACAAAAACAAGCACCGGGTTATGCTGCTTTGGGGGTGATGGAACAGCATTTAGCAAACCATGCTTTTTTTGTAGGCGATCGCTATACTATTGCTGACATCGGTTTATTTGCTTATACTCACGTTGCTGGGGAAGGCGGATTTGATTTAACCAGATTTCCGGCAATTCAAACTTGGATCGAGCGAGTAAAAAATCAACCTCGATATATTAGCATCGCACATAAATAAAAGTTGTTCGTAGTAAGCACGAAGAATCCTAATTGACTAAAAGCATCAACTGAGGACTGAATGCCTTACTGCAAACTTATCATGTCCGATGGTAAATTACCAATCGCTATATTTTGCCCAGTTTCGCTCGATCGCCTCGCAGCATCTGCCACCTTCAAAGCGTACAAACTACTGGCAGTATTCACGTACAGAGGCGTACCCTTTGACAAATATTCCAACACCATATCGGTGTCTTTGGCAAACAAACCGCGCCGCGTTCCTACTTTGATGTTGCGCCGATTTTCTCCCTGAATTAATTGACCGGATTCAGGAGTAAAAACCAGCGTTCCTGCTTCACCGTAGATGGTAAAAATGTTTTCTGACTGCCAAAAAGTCTCTCCTTTTCCATAAACAGCTTCAGCGACAACGCCATTGGCAAAGCGCAACTGTGCGTTGCACAAACAAGCTTTGTAGAAATCCGGTTGACTGTCCCAAAATTGAGCTTGACAGTTAACGCTTGCCACTTCCCCGAACAAATCAGTAAATCGGTGCAGTCGCGAAATTGCACCAACTAACGGAAACCCAAAGAGGGAATGTTGATAAGTCCACCGCTGCGGCGCTGGATGTTGAGGAGTAATAGTAATGTAGCGGGCGTAAAAAACTTTACCGATTAAGGGCAAAGATTCTTTGATTGAGGAGTGCAAACCGCCTAAGAGTTCGATGTGTTCGATGTGGAGGAGTTTTTGCTTTTGGGCTGCAAGTTCGATCGCCCTTTCTGCTTCAGATACGTCTAAAGATAGAGGATATTCCACCACAACGTGCTTGTTATTTTCTAGGGCGGCCAGGACGATCGCCCCGTGATCCCGATTCACCGTACAGACAATCACCAAATCTAAATCGTCTCTTTCTACCAGCTTGCGCCAGGAAACCGCAGCTTCTGCCCCGAACCCTTGACAAAAGGCTGCGGTTTTTTCCGGGGAGTGGCCCGCAACTGCTACCAAGTTCGATCGCCCATCAGCTTTAATTGTCTCGGCCCTCAACTTAGCGGCAAAACCAGTACCCACAATCCCCACGCGAATTGGAGAATTAAGCGAGAAACCAAAGCGAGTATCAATATTAGTCATGGGATTTGAGATTTAAGATTTTAGATAGTTACAGACTTGCGGTGCAGGGCTTTAGGGGTTCTATCGCCCCGATTTTAAGCTGTGGTTGTGGTGCGATTTATTCGATCGAGCCTTCAACACCCAAGTCTTGATGTCGATCTAACTATACATTTCACCGCCTGCTGGGACTTGCCTTGCAGCAAGTCTTGCTGAAACTCGATCGACACACCGCATACCCACAACCCGGTTTTTGTGCTGTAGGGCTCAAAACAGGATTTTTCCTAGAAACCGGATTAATTCGCGCAAGTCTTGCGGCAACAGTATCACAAGGCTGAACCCAAGATAGGTATAAGTAATCAAGATGAAATTAGAAAAAGTTATAACTAATCCCATTCAAATGTTTTGTAAATAAGTGTGTCAACCTCCCTTATATCCCCTAATATCATAGAGGGAACGAACCTAATACCTAACCTCAAAGCTAATAGAGCCTTGAAGGTTGCATTAGGAAAAATTATCAATCTTGTTGAATTTTTGAGAGGATTTAGTGCATGGCAACTTACAAAGTTACCCTCATCAGCGAAGCCGAAGGAATTAACCAGACCATTGACGTTGATGACGATACTTACATTCTTGATGCTGCTGAAGAAGCAGGACTCGACCTCCCCTACTCTTGCCGCGCTGGAGCTTGCTCCACCTGCGCCGGCAAAATTACCAAAGGCGAAGTTGACCAATCCGACCAATCTTTCTTGGACGACGACCAAATCGAAGCTGGATTTGTCCTCACCTGCGTCGCCTATCCCAAGTCTGACTGTACGATCGAAACTCACAAAGAAGAAGAGCTCTACTAAGAAAGGACGCTCTGCGTGATACCCTAAGAAACCCGGTTGCTCGTTTCCAGAATTAAGAAGCTGAAATACGGCAATTATTTTAAGAAACCGGGTTTCGGTGTCTAACACTGCAACAAAGCCGCCAGCAGTCTCTCACTCCCATCTATGAATTCGTAGCTGTTTGAGCAGATAGCTGGCCCAATAATTTTAGATTTTAGATGGCCGATTTTAGATTAACTGTGAAACCAATCTAGAATCCAAAGTCTAAAATCTAAAAGTTTTACGGCTAATATTTAGTCTGGCGTGGCGCGGAATTTATTTGTGTAGTGGCGATTTAACTCGCCGACTCTTAGGCCGACTTCGATCGACTATTCGCGCCAAAATGTAATGTTATCGCTAAGCGGGACAACTTGAGCGCCGGGAAAATAAAAGCCCAGAATTCGAGATCCATTCCAGCCCAAATTAGCCAAATTGTAAGAACCAGTCTGACTCATTCCCACACCGTGCCCAAAACCGCCTCCGACAAAAGCATAACCATTGAGAGTTTTGTCTGGATTGTAAATTGGTTCTAGGTAAAAAAGCGTGCTAATCGGCGGGTAAAAAGCATTGCGAATCTCGTCTTTGTCGATATCAATCGGGCCCAAGTCAGTTTGAACCTTCATTTTCAAAACTCGACCTGCGGGCGACCTTTCTACCACTTCCACCTGAGTGACAGTTTTCAAATTAGCCATCGGGTGCTGTTTCTTCTGAAGATACTGTTTGAGAAATCCACCAATCGCCGTCAAAGAAGCGGGTTCGCGCCACCGAAAAGTGTCTTGTTTTTCCTCATTAAACCCTTTTTCCAAACTGATAAAGCGGCGAAAGTTGTTTTCGTCAGACAAACTCTGCTTGGACAAATCCCAGACATTATTGGGGGAATCGACGATCGATCTCAAATATGGACGTTCCGGGCCCTGCCACACATCGTTAAAAGAGGCTGTCACGCCGCCGCTAGACGCGGAATAGAGCGCGTCTACTAGCTGATTTTCGTAAGTTAGCACCAAACCGCTCGTTTGGGCGATCGCCTTATCACTTTGCGGGTAAACCTCCGTCAAACCCTTATAAACTTGACAGTTAACATCAGCGCACAACTCATAATTATCCACAGCAAACCGGCGCAAATTTCTCAGGGCGTAGGTTCTCGCCAAAATAGTTTGAGCGACAATCGCAGCGTAAGGCGAAAAAGCCCCGATTTCGTGAGGAACAACACCCCGCAAATAAGTTTCCGTCAGCACTTCATTCACCAAAGTATAAGTGCCGTAAGCATTTTTTTGCAGGCGCAAATTCCCACCATAACGGCGAGTTTGTTGAATAGCTTTTTCTGGTTCAAGAGCTGTCGCCTCTTGGGTAGTTTGTTCCAATACCTCAATCACATTTTTACCGGCCGTCACATCCAACTCATTGCGGTTGAAACGAAAGCCGTTTAAAACCCAAAATGCTTGGGGTATTTGCTTCAAAACTTTGGAATCCAAAAAAGCTGTTGTGTTCCCTTGAGCTTGCAAACTTTGCAACAGCCAGCGCCGCACCAAAGGAGAGTTGTAAATATCTCTTTTTGCCCAAACTTGCCAGCGAAAAGGTTGAGCAATTTCTACCTCAATTCCCTGGGCGCGCCACTGATTAGCGCTGTCTTCCGCACTCTCGAAACTGCGGTGAGAACTTAGTACCACTCGTTCTTCTACTAAGGGCGTTTCCAGCGGTTTCGGGGCTATTTCTAACTTGACGCTAGCAGCAGTTTTGGTTTCTATGCCTTGAGGAGTTTTGTAACGCAAAGTTAAGCTGTCGCCCGGTAATGCTTTCAGCGTCAGTTTGTCGGTTGCTTTCGTGCCAAACCGCTGCACCACGCCGATTTTGATGGGTCTATTTTGGGGACTTTGGGCGTATCCCGCAGCGCTGAAAAGAGGTAACAGGCACAATGCGGTGAAAACAGTCCTAGAAATGCAGCTAAACCATTTGTAATTGGGAGTTGGAGGTGCTTGAGCGGACACAGTTATCTATCTCCCGATAGTTGAAATTTGGGGATTTTTGATTGTAGGTTAGCACATTTAGCGACTGCTATAGGGGAATTGCGGAAGATAAGGTGGTTTGGTTGCCAGAATTCTGTTAAGCAGCTAGGCGCAAATAAACTTTACATCAAGCAATTTTGAGCTATTACCCACCCCACAATCTTATTACGGGTAATTCAATGAAAGCGAGTTTACCTACTTGCTTGCTGTTTCCAATATTGGTAGGCGGCATAGGCCAAGGTGACAGCGCCGGTGACGATCGCAGATTCATCAACCTCAAATTGCGGGTGATGGAGGGGATAGTTCGGTTTGTCAGTCAGTCCCACTCCTAAGCGAAACATGGTTCCCGGTGCGTGTTCTAAGTACATCGAAAAATCTTCCGCGCCGAGGGATGGTTCTGGTAAAATTTGGACGCGCGATCGACCTAAAGCTTCTAAAGCCGCAGTTTCGACTAATTGGGTGAGTTTTGGGTCGTTTTGGACTCCGGGCACGCCGCGCTTGTAGGTGAGTTCGTACTTAGCGCCGTAAGTCGCGCAAACGCTGGAAACAATTTGTTCGATCCAAGCCGGCAGTTTTTCGTGGGTTTCGGGATGCAGCGATCGCACGGTTCCCAGCAATTTTACTCGATCGGCAATCACGTTCGGCGCTCGTCCGCCGTTAATTTGCCCGATCGTCAAAACCAGTGGCCTCAAAGGATTTTGCGTGCGGCTAATTGCCTGCTGCAAAGTGGTAATTATCTGAGAAGCAATCCAAATTGCGTCGATCGCCTCGTGGGGACGCGCACCGTGGCCGGATTCGCCCATCACAATCAATTCTAGGTCATCTGCCGCCGCCGTCAGGGCCCCGTGGCGGATACCGACGCAACCGCCGGGAATCGTCGGAAAAACGTGCACTCCGAGGATGCCGTCAACATCTTGCATCGCCCCGTCTTTAATCATCCATTGAGCACCTTGGGCAATCTCTTCCGCCGGCTGAAACAAGAAGCGGACGTTACCGGGCAATTTTTCCTCTAGCTGAGACAATATCATTGCTGCGCCCAAACCGACGGTGGTGTGGATGTCGTGGCCGCAGGCGTGCATGACTCCCTCGTTGCGGGAGGCAAATTCTAAGTTTGTGCGTTCTTGAATCGGTAAAGCGTCCATATCGGTGCGAATTGCCAGCCACCGGGACTCGCTGCTGTTGCCTTTGAGTTCGCCGAGGACTCCTGTTTTGCCGATTCCTTCGATGGCGTGAACTCCACTAGAAGCGAGAACTCCGGCTACGTAGGCGGCGGTTTGATATTCTTGGCCGCTGAGTTCGGGGTGGGAGTGGATGTGGCGGCGAATTTCGATTAAGCGGGGTGCTAGGGTGGCGGCTAATTCTTTGATGCGGGGAAGCATGAATTTTGTTGGGGAGTGCGGTACAAGTTGTAGTCAACTAGGTTAACGCATATGTTTGGGGGTGAACAGGGTTACAAGGCACAAAAGTGCGATCGGGCTTTTGGATGGCAATGATATTTCGTTTCTGAATAAGATTTTTTTTTTAACCGCAGAGGGCGCAGAGGACGCAGAGAATAGAGAGGAAAGAGAGTTAGGTTGAAACGGAGAGCAAAAGTCTATATTTTAGGTGGAAATGCTGATTTTTAGTGGACGATTTTTGGTTTTGATATCATCAAAGAGTAAATTTATTAAAATTATTTCCTATGATTAGCTTTGGCTTCTGGAATGTAATTATTTTAATGACAGTCGCTTTTTTTCTAAAATTTAATTGGCGATTAGATAGCGAAAAAACTGCATGGGAAGATTCTTGGTTTTTAAAACATCCTGCGATCCAAAGGTTGACTCAGTTTTTTCGTCAACCTATTGTTAACTTTATTTTGCAAGCAGTTATTGTATTAGTTCTCACCCGATTTCTCTGTTATACCGGTTGGTTGGTTTACAATCTGACTACTAGGCCCGATCCGCCTTACTGGGATTTTAAGTGGTTTTATGTGGCGAGTAGATTAGCCCATCAGCATTTGAGTCCCTTTAATGTGGAGGTGTTTAACATCGGTTTCTGTAGCATCACAAAAGTGTGTGGGTTTATTCCTTCTTTTGTTTATCCACCTAATATCATTCCTCCGCTATGGTTTTTGGGCTATTTCCCGATGAAGACAGCATTCACAATCTGGACTTGGCTGCATCTTATTGCCACAGGTTTTGTTTTATGGGGAGCGAATATCTTGTTGGAGTCGCACTCACGAGCTTTTCGGACTATTTGTAGTATATCAGTTGCATTCCTCTACGGTTTTGTCTTCGATCTTCAAGTTGGCAATGTGGCAACTTTTATTGCCGTTCTGCTGTTATGGATGTTTATTTATGCTAGAAAAAATCAGGATATAATTGCCGGAATTTTATTAGGAATTGCTCTTTTTAAACCAACTTTAGTTATATTGTTTATTCCTTATTTTTTAATCAAAAGACGGTTTCAGCTAGTTTTTATATCTCTAGTCACGGTAACTTTTTTGGCAGTTATAGGTCTAGCTGTAACGGGCAATTCTTTAACAGGATTTATACAGGATGCGACTCGTGGATTTCCACTCTGGCTCAATGATCCATCGAATAATGCTTATATTTCTATGAGTCGCCTTGATTTAAGGGTTATGGGGCCGAGATTTTTCCCCGATAGTCCCTTCGTGGCGAAGCTATTTTCTGACTTGATTATTCTGCTGCTAGTTGGTTTAGTGAGTTGGTATTTTTACAAAAAACAATCTCGCAATGCTTGGTCAAAAAAAGTTGACTTATCTGAAATGGTGCTAATTTCTACTTTGAGTATTGCTATCAACTATTCTCAGCCAACCAGTTCTGTGATGTTAGCACCGGCGGTGGTTTTTTTGCTGAATGATTTATGTTTTCAGATTAAAAATTGTGCCTTCTCTAGGCAAAGAATGTCGGTTTGGTTATTGGGTGTTGGCTGTGTGATGGTGCAAACCGCTGTGATTCATGGCGGGCTGTTGGTGTTTCTAGGAAAGCGGTGGAACTGGAAGGGGGGGGAGTTGCCTTATTTGTTTAAAGTAACTATTTTTTCACTACCGAGTTATGCGATTTTAGGCCTTACGTTAAGTGTTTTAGTCTTAGCAATTACATCTCTTCGTCAAAAACAGGTTGCTGAATTTGACCAACCGAGCTGAAGCAGGAAATAGACATTCATCTGGCAAAGAGTAAGTAATAGGTAGCGTGTGCACCATGTTTCATCTCTCTCTTCTCTTCCTCTGTGCTCTCTGCGTCCTCTGCGGTTAAATCATTCAGAAACAACCTTAAATGATATTACTCGTCGCTGTCGCTTTTCTGTTGCTGCGATCGATCGTCGCTTTGAATTCTCCCCTCAGATTTAGCCTCATCTACTGCTTCTTGAATTAATGTCAACACCATATTCGAGACCGGCCGATAATGCGATTTGGCTAACCGCTCTAGGTCTGCTTTAAGTTCTTCTGGAAGATATACAACTATTCTGGGAAGTTTTGCTGGCAAGGCTGTTATTTGTGCTTTTACTGCCCTATTGTACCTTACCGCGTCACCGTCCAAAACAAAGTACACGGCAGGACACGCAGGCAGTTGAGAGCGATCGCGCGCAGTGGTAGTTGATAGTTTAATCGTCTTTGGATTCATTAAACTTGCCTTCCTTCTGCGCTCTTTCGAGTCCTTCTTCCACCAAAAGTAATGCCATTTGGGAAATCGAACGACGCTCAATACTCGCCAGTTTTTCTAACTTCTCCTTGATTTCGGGTGGCGGGTAAAAGGCAACTCTAGGAGATTTTGCAGGACTCACATTGTTTGGGGGTAGCGTGTTCACCATGACATTTTAGCTGACTGCAAATTTTTTAGAAAATTTTTAAGCCAAGGTAGCACACCGCAATCTAGTTTATGCTATAGTAATCTAAACACCAAAAAACCAAACCCCCACCGGTCAGACTCGCAATCGTTCGGTGGGGGCTGGAACTCCCATATTTAGGAGGAAACTCTATGATATCACCGCCAAAGTCAGTTCCCGAGCTGCTTCGGGAAGAAATTCCTGATGTACCTCAAGGTAAGCAACCGATTCGTTTGCTGTTGTGTGGCGTTCCCAAAGCGGTAGACAGCATTGTTAATCTGTTGCACGTTTTAGGTTTTGCAGAAGTTGGGGAATGGAGCCCGCCTCTACCATCGCCGATAGCGGGTGAGGTAATTCGGATTTTAACCCGTTACTGGAAAGAGTAATCTTGGAGGGCGATCGCACTTTTTTTGTGAAGTGCGATCGTCCTTTCTGTCTCATTTAGGACTTACCCATAAATACCCAAGAAACCGGGTTTTTCACGACAGTTAAAGGCCCGGATGCAGTATTTCCGTGAAAAACCCGGTTTCTGCCTCCAGCAGTACGATCGTCAGAATCTTTTAATTGGCGATCGGTAGCGCATCCGAAAACAATATAACAGAGTCAATCCCAACCAGGCCAAGGTACAGACAAACCCAGGAAGCGTAACATCAATACTCGGTAAAGACTGCGCGTTCACTTCAATAAATTGATTAACATAGGGTTGAACAAAATTGTCATGAGCATCTTCTAATGCTTCGCGTTGTTTAATTTTGTCTTCTTGGTAGTTCATAATTCACCTCGTTTTGTGCTTATGAGGTAAATTGTTTTTTTGGGCTTTTGCTCAATCAAGCAAACCCAAAAAATCTTGAAACCCTTGTATAATGGGCGTTATGCGCTTGGGCAAACCAACTGGTTTGGGCAAACTTGCCCAAGCGACGATGAATTTTACTCAAAAGGTAGCGATGGCACGAAAATACGGGAAAAACGCCACCACAAAAAAGAACGTTTTAAAACTGGTTGAGGCGTTACTCGCCCTCGCGGATGGGGAAATTGTCGTGCCGGGGGATAAGCTGAAAGCTACATTCAACCTGGAATGGGTAAAGGAAAATGAGTTGCTGGTATCCGGGAAGGTTCAGGTTCAGCAAAAACGCAACAACAGAAGCCAAACTGTTGACAAAGGAATCACTAAGGATGATTTATGGGCATTGGTGGAATGTTTCGGAAAGGCGTTAGAACTCTCTCCACCCAAGGATGAAAAGAATGTCGATAATGCCCAGAGAAGAGGAGAGGCAATCCAAGATGTTTTGGACTGTCTGAAAGACTTAGGTATACTTGTCCTTAAACCTAGTGCAAGAAATCAAGGTTTTTGGATATTCTCCCTCAAGCTGAAGCATCAAACTGCCGAGAAAAAAGATAATTTAAAAGTAATTGAGGAAAAGTGGAAGATTAAAATTGGGTCAGTCACAGTAGAGATATCCCATGAAACCCCTAAACCTAAAGAAGAAACTATAAACTGGCAAGAAATCTGCCGCCAAAACCTCGCGCAACAAAAGCAACTCACCACCAACCCCTTTACCAACGCCAACGGGATGACACCGCAACTGGATGGCGTTTATGTTCCCTTAGCCATTGTTGAACGCCAAAAACCCAAACCTCAGCCAAGGAATCAGCAGGAAGAAAAGGAAAAAGAAACAGAAAAACTGATTCCCATTGCTGAAGAACGGTTTTTTGAAGATGTATTGCGACAAGGGAAAAGCGACATCAGTCAAGGGCGAAAAATTGCGATTATTGGCGAACCGGGTGCGGGGAAAACCACGCGGTTGCAGAAGATTGCTGATTGGATTTTAGAGCAAGAATTGGGGTTGCCGGTTTGGATAGATTTAGCTGAATTAGGGGAGCAAAGTATCTGTCAGTATTTGGAAAAAGTGTGGTTGCCTCGGTGTCAAGGAGAAGTGACGCGCCGCGATTTAGAACCACAAATGAGTCGGGTTTGGCTGTTGCTGGATGGCGTGGATGAAATGGCCAACACTCAAGGAATGCAGCAGTTAGCGAAAGATTTGTTAAGGACATGGGTGCAGGATTCGCGGGTGGTGGTGACTTGTCGGGTGAATGTTTGGGAGGCGGATAAAAATGCTTTTTCGGGGTTTGATGTGTTTCGCAATTTGGAGTTTAATGCGGAACAAGTGACGGAGTATATTCGCCGTTGGTTTGCGGGGATGGGGGATGCTGCGACGGGGGAGAGTTTGGAGTTGGCGTTAGCAGAATCGGAGAATTCCCGTCTAAAGGAGTTGATTCAGAATCCGTTGCGGTTGTGGATGTTGTGTCAAATTTGGAGTTCGAGACAGGGAACTTTACCGGATACTCAGGCTAAATTATATGCCAGTTTTATTAAGTATTTCTATCGCTGGAAAGAGGAGATTATCAAAAGCTATGAAAAGCTATGTGGCAAAAAAAAGAGTGAGTGTGAGAAACTTTTACATGAAGGGTTAGGAGAATTAGCAAAAGCTGCAATTGATGGGAAATCTGGTCGTTTTCGTTTGTCTTATCGGTGAGTGAGTGAGTATTTAGGAGATAAAAATGATGAAACGTCATTATTATCATTGGCGTTATCTTTAGGATGGTTGAATCGGGTTGGCATCGATTTTGATGAACCGGAAGAATCTGTTTATGGGTTTTATCATGCGACGTTTCAGGAGTATTGTGCGGCCTTGGCGGTGGACGATCGGGATTATTTTTTACCTCGAAATCATGTTGATTTTCCGGTGGTGGGGAAGGAATATCGGATTTTTGAAGCGCAGTGGAAGCAGGTGATTTTGCTGTGGTTGGGGCTGGAGGGTGTGAATCCGAAGCAGAAGGAAGAGTTTATTGAGGCATTGATTGGGTTTGAGGAGGGGTGCAATAATTTTTATGGATATCGAGCCTATGTTTTAGCTGCTGCGGGGATAGCTGAGTTTAAAGATTGTTCGCTTGCTGATGAAATAGTAGCAAAAATTATTGAGTGGGGTTGCGGTTATTTCGACATAGAAGAACAAGCGTGGTACACATTGCTCCATCCAATTGTAGAGGTAGCAAGAGTAGCACTGTTACAGACAAACTATAGTATAGCTGTCAACCAACTCATTGATTTACTGAAAACTATTGAAGATGAATATGCCACTCAGAGCGTCGCTTATATTTTGGGTAAAATTGCCAAAGGGAACCCAAAAGCGATCGCTGCTTTAATCGAAATTTTTGCAGCGACTAATGATAAGAATACCCGTTTGATAGTCGCTGAGAGTTTGTGTAAAATTGACCCAGGAAACTCAAAGGCGATCGCTGCTTTAATCAGAAGTATCTCAGTGACTAATGATTCTTTTGCCCGTAGTCGAGTCACTGATATTTTGGGTAAAATTGACCCAGGAAACTCAGAGGCAATCGCTGCTTTAATCCAACTTCTCTCAGCGACTAATAATGAGTATACCCGTTGGAGTGTCGCTTATATTTTGGGTGAAATTGCCACAGGCAACCCAGAGGCTATCTCTGCTTTAATCGGAATTCTCTTAGCAAGCAGTGATGAGCGTATCCGTCCCAGTGTTGCTTACTGTTTGGGTAAAATTGACCCAGGCAACCCAGACGCGATCGCTGCTTTAATCCAACTTCTCTCAACGACTAATGATGAGAATACCTGTTGGAGAGTCGCTGAAAGCTTGGGTAAAATTGGCACAGGAAACCCAAAGGCGATCGCTGCTTTAATCCAACTTTTATCAACGACTAATGATGAGGATACCCATAGGAGAGTCGCTGAGAGTTTGGGTAAAATTGACCCAGGTAACCCAGAGGCGATCGCTGCTTTAATCCAACTTTTATCAACGACTAATGATGAGGATACCCGTAGTCGAGTCGCTGAGAGTTTGGGTAAAATTGCCACAGGCAACCCAGACGCGATCGCTGCTTTAAGCGAAATTATCTCAGCGACTAATGATAAGAGAACCTGTTTGATAGTCATTGAAAATCTGGGTGAAATTGACCCAGGAAACTCAAAGGCGATCGCTGCTTTAATCGAACTTATATCAATAACTAATAATGAGGATACCAGTTGGATGTTTGCTTATATTTTGGATAAAATAGTGACAGGCAAGCCAGAGACAATCGCTGCTTTAATCGAACTTATATCAACAACTAATTATGAGTCTACCCGTTGCATGGTCGCTAAAACTTTGGGTAAAATTGCTACAGGCAACCCAGAGGCGATCGCTGCTTTAATCGAACTTATATCAACGACTAATTATGAGTCTACCCTTTGGAGAGTCGCTGAGATTTTGGGTGAAATTGACCCAGGAAACCCAGAGGCAATCGCTGCATTAGTCGCGATTCTATCAGCGACTACTAATAAGAATACCCGTCAGAAAGTCACTCAAAGTTTGAATAAAATTGTGCAAAATGACCATATGCCTTTTGTTGTCTCAGCTTTGCAACAATTCCTGTGCAACACGACCTATGAAACCAATTATGACCTCCACAAAAATAGCTACGAAATCATCTGGAACTGCGCCCAAAATCTGCCTTACCCAACTTTCTATCAAGCATGGCACCATCAACTCACCACACCCCATCCAGAAGTCCCAGAAACAACAGGAGTCGGTTCTACCCCCTTCACCCAAAGCCTCAATTTAGCAGATTTACCCAACATCCTTGATGCCAGACTTGCAGACACACAATTAATCGATTCAGTACAGCTAATTTGCATCGACACCAGCAAATTCATCGACACAGATAACCCCGCCCTCGAAATCTACGAACAATTCCTCGACCAAAACTGTCCCCAACGCCCCAACGGCGAACCCGAAACCCTCCCCCAACTCAAATCCTATTGGAATCGACTCCGCCGCGACAGCGACAAACACCCCATCCTCATCTTCTACGAAGACCCCAAATCCCCCGCCGCCCAAGGTTTTAGCCCTACTTTCCTCGATGCCCTTACCCGCTTCGAGGGTACAATCTGTCTCATCACCGACACACCTCATCCACCCCTGCAAACCTTCTCCCCCCATGACCCCGATTTACTTCAAACTGTCGTAAAGTGGCTCAAACGACTTCATCTAGAGTCCTAAGTTTTGACTGTCGGGAGTTACGCATCAAAACCAAAGAAACCGGGTTTTTCACTTTAGTTAAAGGTCGGGATGCAGTATTCTCGAAAAAAAAACCCGGTTTCTGACCACCCGCAAACCAAAGAAACCAGGTTTTTTGCCGATTCTGTCGCTGTAGCGCAATATTCTCGGAAAAAACCCGGTTTCTAGCCACCTGTGCCTCCAGCACTATTAAAGCCATCCTCAATCCAAAAAATTGAGATAAAATATCGACAAGCCCTAAACATAACGAACAATGACTCTAGCCAACTATCAACTTTCCCTAAACTTTGAGCAAATTTTAGCCTTAGTCAAACAACTGCCATATCCCGAAAAATTGCAGTTAAGTCAAGAGCTGGAAAAAGAAGTATTAAACAGTAAATTAACAGCTCTTTTGGAGTCATTTAGAACCGATGAGCTTTCTTTAGAAACTATCACCCAAGAAGTAGAAGCAGTCCGAAGCGAAATTCATGCCAGAAAAACCAGCCCTTAAAGTAATTATAGACACTAATCTTTGGATTAGCTTCTTGATTGGCAAAGAATTAGCTAATCTCAAAAACTTAATAGTTGATCAAGCTATCCAAGTTGTCTTGTGCGAACAAATAATCGAAGAAATCAATCTGGTAACTCAAAGACCCAAACTTCAAAAATATTTTCCTATAACGAAAGTCCAAGAATTGCTTGAATTGTTGAGAATCATTGGTCTATGGATAGAAATAACCTCCGAAGTCTCTATTTGTAGAGATGCTAAAGATAATTATTTGTTGGCTTTAGCGAAAGATAGTCAAGCTGATTTTTTGATTACAGGAGATGGAGATTTATTGAGTTTGGTGAATTTTGAGGGGACGGAAATTTTAACTTATAAAGATTTTTTAGGCAAAATCACTTAAAACTCTTATCCTCAACTATATTCATTATCTGCTAAAATGTCTTGTAAAATTTCAGGCGTTAAGCCTCGCTGCATAGCCCGATCAGAAATTTCTGCCATCACCTGCGTTAATGTTTTATTGTGTAAATTTTGTCTAAAAAACAATTGAATAATCGAACTTAACTCTTGCTGAGTCTTAGGACTAGCTTCTTCAAAAGCTGTCTTAATATTTTCATCAACTTGAATCGTAATTATTGCCATAGCCGTTAAAAAAAGTGTTAATATGAAAACTTTTTTTTGTTCTAACTCTATTTTATCACACATCTTGCACCATTCTCAAGAACAGGCAAGATGCCTGTTCCACAACAGATAAATTTTATTGTGGGGTGGGCTCCTAGCCCGCCCTGAAAGGATTATTGAGAATGGTCAAGGTATTTTACATACTTATGACTTGGGCGTATAAGTCGATCGCACTTGCAACTCCTTCAACTGCTTCTCATCCACCCCAGCCGGCGCATTCGTCAGCAAACAACCCGCCTGCTGCGTCTTCGGAAACGCAATCACATCGCGAATAGATTCCTCACCAGCCAACAGCATCACCAACCGATCCAAGCCGTAAGCAATGCCTCCGTGGGGCGGAGTTCCATACTCAAACGCATCCAACAAAAAGCCGAATTTATTGTAAGCTTCCTCAGTCGATAAGCCGATCGCCTCAAACACCTTTTCCTGAACTTCCCGCTGATAAATCCGCAGAGAACCGCCGCCGATTTCTGTACCGTTTAACACCAAATCGTAAGCTTGAGCCCTCGCAGTTTTCAAATCATTAATATCGTCAGGATGCGGCGCAGTAAACGGGTGATGCAATGCTTCCAAACGCTTCTCATCAGCGTTCCATTCAAACATCGGGAAATCTGTCACCCACAGCAGATTCATCTTCTCTTTGTCAATCAATCCCAATTCGTTACCGACAAACAAACGCAATCTATCCAAAGTCTTATTGACAGTTGTCACATCGGCTGCGGCGAATAATAACAAATGACCAGGTTGCGCGCCCGTGCGATCGAGCAATTGCTGTTTTTGTGCTTCCGTCAAATTATCCTTAATTGCGCCGATCGTATCAATTTCGCCATTATCCCGCACCCGAATGTAAGCCAATCCCTTCGCACCGGCTTCGCTGGCTTCCTTAAACAAATCGCCTTTCGGGCCCGGTTTAATCCGCACATTAGAAATCGCATCATTCCCGCCCGGAATCGGCAAAACTTTCACAATTCCGCCCGCAGCAACCGCCCCCGAAAATACTTTAAATCCCGAATCTTTCATCAAATCGGAAACATCGACTAATTCCATACCGAAGCGAGTGTCTGGTTTGTCGCTACCGTAGCGATCCATTGCTTCAGCGTAAGTCAAGCGCGGGAAAGGACGAGGCAATTCTACCCCTTTGACACTTTGGAAAATATGGCAGACTAAACCTTCGTTTAATTCGATAACTTCTTCTAAAGACATGAAACTCATTTCCATGTCTAATTGTGTGAATTCCGGCTGTCTGTCGGCGCGCAAATCTTCATCGCGGAAACAGCGGGCAATTTGATAATATCTGTCCAAACCCGAAACCATTAACAATTGTTTGAACAACTGCGGCGACTGCGGCAAAGCGTACCATTCGCCCAAATTGACGCGGCTGGGCACTAAATAATCTCTCGCACCTTCAGGAGTCGATCGCGTTAAAATTGGTGTTTCAACTTCAATAAAACCTCCCACATCTTCCAGGTGGCGGCGCATCGCTTTGACTACTTGGTGGCGAAGCTGCAAATTGCTACTCATGCGAGCGCGCCGCAAGTCCAAATAGCGATATTTCAGACGCAAATCTTCCCGCACGCTTTCGGTATCCGCCGTCGCCACCTGAAAGGGTAACTGTTTGCGAACCGCATTCAACAACTCAATTTCGTCAGCATAAATTTCCACCTCACCCGTAGGCAATTTCGGGTTGAGGGAATCTTCGGGGCGGCTGCTGACTCTACCCGTAATTTTAAGCACGTATTCGCTGCGTAAAGCCTCAGCCCCGTGATAGGAATCGGGGGTGCGTTCAGGATCGCTAACAATTTGCACAATACCCGATCGATCGCGCACATCCAGAAAAATCACCCCGCCATGATCGCGGCGGCGATCCACCCAGCCGTAAAGGGTGACAGTCTCTCCGATGTGTTCGCTTCGCAGTTCGCCGCAGTAGTAACTTCTCATGGTTGGGGGTTATGGACTAAAAATAATGCTTTTTGATTATAGCGCTTAGTGTCAAAACCTTTTATGAACAGGCAAGATGCCTGTTCCACAAGAAAATTCAATCTTTGTGGAACAGGCATCTTGCCTGTTTTTTAAATATGAACAGCCAAGATGCCTGTTCCACAAGAAAATTCAATCTTTGTGGAACAGGCATCTTGCCTGTTTCTTAAAATGGTGTCCTATCTGAGTTTAATCCTTCTTGTCAAAAAACACCGTCAGCGAGTTCCATGCAGACTTAGCCGCATCCGTCAAGCGAGTGCCGATCGACTCAATTTGCTTCACAATAAGGTGCCAATTCTTTTCAGCTTCCGTGTGAATGTGGTCAACAGCTTGTTCGATGCGATCGCGTTCGATCAATTTATTTTGTTCCACCGCTTCTCGCGCTTGTCGCACTGCTTTCAAATAAGCTTCGCGACTGACTTCGCCTGCATCTTGCACCTGCGCTTGCGCCCGCGTTTTAATCGCATCTACCACCAGCCAATTTTTCTCAGTTTCTTGTTTAATCAGCTTGACTGCTTCTGTGAATCTCTCGTGGGCGAGATCCTTATTTTCTTCGATCGCCCCGGAGGCCTTATTCACAGCTTTTAAATAAGCTTCGCGGGTGAGCTCGCCCGCTGCTTGCACTTCGGCGGTGGCCCGTTTTTTAATTGATTCAAACAGCGCCGCAGTTTCTGCGATCGCCTCATCAGTCGCGTCGGGCATCTCTTTTTTGACGAGCTCCGTCGTTTCGAGAGTAGCCTCTAAAACTGGTTCCTCGGTTACTTTTGGATCTGTCATCTCAATCTTCTCCTTTCGTAGTAAACATTTTGAAAAAAACTAACAGTCCCCGGACGCAGACTTTGTATGTGTAGCGCCAGATTGAATTGTGGTCTTTTATACAGACTTTGTACGTGTAGCGCCAGAAGGAATTCTGGCATTTAATAAGAACTAGGCAATTCTTGTTCCAGCTTTATCAACTTTTGTATCCGCGCTTACCTAGTTGGAATCACCTCAGTTCTATTACATTATATCTACCAAAGTTTCTCTTGTCTGTAGGATACCGCCAACTTGCAGGTACGGTTTAGCGCACTTAGGAGCGCGAATTAAATAACTTACAATTTTAATTGTTATTGTGGGATGGGCGTCCCGCCCGGCC
>NZ_JAUBUB010000082.1:0-28679 GCF_036705265.1 Microcoleus sp. B4-C2 | reverse complement strand
AACTGCTGAGTCTTTTGGGTTTGAGCTAGTTGCTAAAACTCCACAGTTAGATTGAGTTTCTTAGGAGGACTTTAGCTTTGAGGCAGGGAATTCATTCCCTGCCGGACTTAATATGCAGCTATAATCTTCTGCTGTAGCTCGTTTGTCATTGCTAGTAGTTCCGATTGGGCGATCGCACTTTGTTCACCACTCGCCAACCACTTCAATTGTACCGTCTCGTTTTCAGCTTCCGCATCTCCCAAAACTAAACACGCCACAGCACCGCTTCTGTCGGCTCTTTTAAACTGTTTCCCGAAAGCACTACCGCTCAAATCTATCTCGACGCTAAACCCCGCACTTCGCAATTTTTGAGCTAATAATACGGATTGCTGTTCTGCTTTTTCGCCCCTGGATACCAAATAAAAATCCTGCTTGGGCGCGGGCAAAGGTTGCAACTTTTGCAGCAGGATAATTAACCTTTCGATACCCATTGCCCAACCAACTGCCGCCGTATCTGGGCCGCCCAATTCCTTTACTAAACCGTCGTACCTGCCGCCTCCGCAAACTGTGGCTTGCGCTCCCAAATCGTCGGAGATTATTTCAAATGCGGTGTAGGTATAGTAATCTAAACCGCGCACTAATCGGGGATTTAACTGATAGCTAATTCCTAAGTTTTTGAGCATTTGCTGCACTTGCTCGAAGTGATCTCGCGATTCCTCTCCCAAATATTCTAAAATGCTCGGCGCACCAGCTACAATTTCTTGAGTGCGCTGATTTTTGCTGTCCAAAATCCGCAGTGGATTGCGAGTCAAGCGGTCTTGAGAATCGGCGTCTAATTCGTCTTTGTGCGGTGTAAAATAATCGATCAAAGCTTGCCGATAATTTTGTCTGTCTTGCTTATTTCCGACAGAATTAATATCGAGGCGCAAATTTTTTAAACCGAGTGTTTGCAGGATATCACAGGCGATCGCAATTACTTCGACATCCGCACGAGGATTCGCACTCCCCAAGACTTCCACGCCAATTTGATTAAACTGCCGCTGTCTTCCTTCTTGCGCGCGTTCGTAGCGAAACATCGGCCCAGCATACCACAGACGCTGCACGTCTCCCGCCGCGTACAAACTGTTTTGAATAAAAGCTCGGACTACTCCGGCGGTGCCTTCTGGACGCAAAGTTGTCGATCGATCGCCCTTATCCTTAAAAGTGTACATTTCTTTGCCCACGACATCGGTAGCTTCTCCGATGCCGCGTTCAAATAAAGATGTCTGTTCAAAAATTGGCGTCCGAATTTCCCGATAAGCCGCTTTTTTCAAAATTGTTCTAGCGACTTCTTCTATATTTTGCCAATATTGAATTTCAGCGGGCAAAATATCCCGCGTTCCCGGTAAAGTTTTAATTGCACTCATTTTGTTAGTCAGTAGTCAGTAGTTAGTAGTCATTAATCATTAGTTATTAATCATTAGTTATTAGTTAACCGTCAACAGTCAACAGTCAACAGTCAACAGTCAACAGTCAACAGTCAACAGCTAACAATTCCCAATAACTAATGACTTAATAATTCCCAGGCTCCGTAACGATCGCCATAATAAGCCAAAATGCGATCGACCCGCTCGCGACCTGCCAAATCGAACCCTTCAGGATACTGTATCCACAAACCCCCAACTTGGCTGTCGTAGTAATCAAACCGCTGCGACTGCTGCGGAATTAAACCGGTTTCCACCCCTTCAACTTGACGCAAATGGGTCGCCACTTCGCGATACACCGCCAGCGGCAATCCAGGGCTTTGAATTTGATAGCGGAGTTGTTTTTCTTGTGCCGTTTGCATCATTTCTTTGCCTGTCCCCAACCAAAATCCCTACTTAAGATACTTCTTTATCGATCGGCCGCGGTAGAGGACAGCAGTTAATATTGTCCAAACATACCTTTCCCCACTGCAAAGCCCAGCGTACAAGCGTAACTCGATTGTCAGCCCGCGTCTTGTTCAAGATATTGCTAATGTGGTTGTCAACTGTACGCTTGCTAATCTCTAACTTTTCGGCGATTTTCTCATTAGTCAATCCCGCTGCTACTAACTCTACCACTTGCAATTCTCTGTCCGAAAGGGTGACAGGGGTCCCAGAGACAATCCCACTCATAAATTTTTCCTATGTCTGCATATTTACCTATCTACAATTCTAGAGGATGAGGGATGAAGTATGAAGATAAAATTAAATTTGCTATGCTACTCTTTCGGGCCCGAAGCACCAACTCGCTTGCAGAATCGCAAAAAGTGCAAACTCAGCGCCGACACAGCATGACCCGCACCGACTTGCACTGCTGGCACCCTTCCGGTGGCGGGTGATCCCTTTATCGGCCCGCATCTGACATCCGGGCCAAACCCGCAGATGTTTTCAGGTAAAACAACTGATACGCCCGCACTGCGCTTGTGCGTTGAGCGAGTAACTGCCAGTATCAGTAAGTCTGATATTATAGGAGCAGCTATTAAAAAATAGCTGGCAATTTTTCTGGGATGGCTTAAAAATAATTATTGAGCTGTCTACTGCTGGTCTAAAATCTAAAATCTAAAATCTAAAATAGACATGACTTATCCTCGCGTTCTGTGTCTGGGTGAAGTTTTATTTGATTGTTTAGCAGAGAAACCAGGAGTATCTCTCGAAGAGGTAGAATCTTGGACGGCACATCCCGGCGGTGCTCCTGCTAATGTTGCCTGTGCTTTGGTTAAATTGGGAACGGCGGCGGGATTTATCGGTGCTGTAGGTGGGGATGAATTGGGGAATTCCCTAGTGCAGGTATTGCAAGAAGTAGGGGTTGATATTGCTGGATTGCAGCGACATCCAAGTGCGCCGACGCGGCAAGTTTATGTCTTGCGGAATGAAGCGGGCGATCGATCTTTTGCCGGTTTTGGCGAATTGGATACGGCCGATTTTGCAGACACGCGCCTCCTCGCTGCACAACTACCCGAAGTGCTGTTTGAAAATGCCGAATATTTAGTGCTAGGTACTTTAGAATTAGCTTATCCTGAAAGTCGAGAGGCGATCGTCCGAGCGATCGAACTAGCAGAACAGTACGACGTTAAAATTATACTTGACATCAATTGGCGTCCCGTGTTTTGGCCAAATCCAGACGAAGCAAAAGCGCGCATTAGAAAAATATTAAAAAAAGTTGATTTTGTCAAGTTATCTGAGGAAGAAGCCGAATGGTTGTTTGACACTACCGATGCTGGAGCTATTACCTACCGTCTCGATTCCGTAGAAGGCGTTTTGGTGACTGCGGGCGAGAAAGGTTGCGCCTATTGTATCTCGGAAAATGAAGGAAAAATCCCCGCATTTACAGTAGATGTTGAGGATACAACAGGTGCAGGCGACGCATTTCTGGCTGGTTTTGTGCGACAGTTGTGCAAGCATGGAATTAAGAATTTAGCCGACCCCAAAATAGCCAAAACAATTGTAACTTATGCCAGTGCGGTAGGTGCGATGACAGCGATGAAACCGGGGGCAATTATATCTCAACCTACTGCGGCTGAAGTAGAAGCTTTCTTATATTTGTACAAAAATTAGGGCCGCCAACCTATCAGTCTGGAAACGGAAAGGGGGCTAATTTTGGTTCATAAACTCGGTTGCTAGGAAAAAAATACTGTTATACTAAATCCGAGTTAAAAACCCTCGCTAAGACTCGCCGTTTGAAATAGCTACTATACAAATTATTGCCCTAGTTAAGAGGGACTAAGAAATAAACTGGTATTTAAGCTCGATTTAGTATTATAGGTTTTATTGGGGGCAATTAACCGCACATCATATCATGTCCCATCGATTACCCTGATTCCTGTAGGGGCGGGTTCACCAATAATATTTGCCAAAAACGGACAATCTCAAAAACCCGCCCCGGCAATGGTATTATGGGCGATCGATCGGACATGATATAATTTGGCGCACGATTAACTCTAGTGGCTGCGAAGCATCTATGATAATTGCATCTTCAGGTTCTTCGAGACTGTCTAACTGGCTTAACAGCAAGTCTGCTTTCATGTAGTGGTTTTCGCGAGTTTTTAACCTGGTGGCTAATAGCTGAAAAGAACATTTTAGATAAACTATCTTCATCCGCTGTTGGTCTCGGTAGAGCATTTCGCGGTAAGATGTTTTTAAAGCAGAACAAGCCAAAACCACATTTTTATTTTCTAACAGCCACCTGTCTATTGTAGCTTGCAATTGTAATAGCCAAGGAAGGCGATCCGCATCTTCTAAAGGAATGCCCCGACTCATTTTATTGATATTAGCTGATGGGTGAAAATCGTCGGCATCCCTGAAATCCCAATTGAGAGATTGCGCCAGCAACTTCCCAACAGTAGTTTTGCCAGAACCTGAGACTCCCATCACGATCGTAATCATGGCACCTATTTACCGAATACTTGCAATATACTTGCAATTTTATCAAGTTGCGCGATCGACAAACCGGGTTTCTTAAGTTGCCGGATGAATTCTACCACCCTAAAAAATTCAATAAACCCGGTTTATTTATGATTTTCGCTCAAATTTCTTCCAGAGTGGGTTTAATGAAATTATAAGCCAAAACGCCGATAATTCCACCGATCACAGGGAATACAATAAACGCCCATAACTGTTGGATTGCCCATCCGCCTTGAAAAAGTGCGACACCGATACTTCTAGCTGGGTTAACTGAAGTATTGGTTATGGGAATTCCGACTAAATGAATCAACACCAGCATCAAGCCGATGGGAATTCCGCCCAAACCGACGGGATATTTGGGATGGGTAGTACCCATGATGGTAAATAACAGAAAAGCAGTTAGTACAATTTCCGTCAAAGCTGCTGCCAAAAGTCCGTAACCCGTGGGAGAATGTTCTGCAAAACCGTTAGAGGCAAATCCAGAAGCAGCCGCATCAAAGCCTGGTTTTCCTGATGCTATCATATACAAAACCAGACCGCCTAAAATTCCCCCTACAATCTGACCTCCTATATAATAAGGAAGCAAAACAGCATCGATCAGTTTGGCAACTACTAAACCGATACTTACCGCCGGATTAATGTGGCATCCAGAGATAGGGCCGATCGTATAAACCATGATTAAGAGGGATAGACCAAAGGCGATCGAAACTCCCAAAAAGCCGATTTTATCTCCAGCTAAAACCGCACTGCCACATCCACCTAATACCAACACAAAAGTACCAAAAGCTTCAGCAACCCCAATCTTTATTTTTTTGTTCATACTCACAATTGTCTCAATTTTCTAATCGGTTAATTTCACACCCATACGAGTTCTAAATATAAAAATTAGAACTCGGATTTGTTTCACTTAGCGCAACAATACTAATCAAAATCATTAGCAATGTGTAGCTCTAATTTTCAGAAATTGTATGGACTTAACTGAGAATGCGAAATTAGGAATCGATAAATTAGCTCAAACATACTCTATTATGTGAAAAATGTCAAGATTAAGCTAATTATTTGTATAAATTGTGCAATCTTCTGTATTCAATTCACAACAATTAACTTGACTTCTTCCCTAATTCTGCGATCGTAATTTTACTTATTGTTGCTGATTATCCGATCGCACTTGCAGCTAAAACATCATTGCTAATCGGCTGGTACATCCGACTTTGGAAGGGGCGAAAGTCTCGCCAATCGGCAGTCATCTTGCATAGCAAGCGGAACTGTAGCGGCGTTGGGGGTTGATTGACGCGATCGACTTGTACGCAAACCAATTCTGGATGCTGCAAAATAATTTCAAAAATATCATCCACAAGATAGCGCTGACAATAGCCGACAATCCAGTGATCTTTAGTACACAGAAGCAGACGGGAAGCGCGCGGATTTTTAAATTCGTGGGCTAAATACAAAAGTTCGCCCACTTTAAGCCGATTAATCCGTTCAATTGCCGACTTTGAAAGGTATCGCAGTCCATCTGCAAAAAAATGGATAAAGTAACGTCCATTTTCATCGGGTTCGGGACAAGGGAATACCTCAAATTTATCAGTTGCCCGTTTGCCTCCGCTGCGCGCCAATAAAGCAATTGGGTCATGTTCGTGTTCAGGGATATTCAACCACTGTACAAATTCAGGGTACTCAGGGCGCGATCGGGCCATCACTCGATTAGAAAACAACGAAAACAGTTTCTGTGAAGTGTAAACATTATGGAAATCCGGGAAAGATGGCAAGGGTTGAAACCCGCACTTAAGTTTCGCTTCTAGAACACCATTTGTATAATTGAACTGGTATTCTTTGCCGTTAAATGTCAATCGACCAATCGGAAACCAAGAACCGCTGTCCGGGCTTTGCCAAGCCAAAAATAGTGTTTTCAAAGTAAATCTCCTGTCAATTCAAGTAGGGTGCACAGTGCGTACTGCACAAACACAACTCACCTACGCAGCTTAAAAAATGTTTACCCGATCGACCCTTGACACTTACCTCTCAAAATGAGAGTATGAGTATACAAGCAGGACTTATACCAAATCCGAGTTTACCACCCCTGTTATAAATATTCCGTCAATCGATTTTCGATTTTCGATTTTCGATTTTCGATTTTCGATTGACTTGCGCGAGATAAATGCGGGGGCTTGAGGATTTTCGATTTTCGATTTTGGATTGATTCCACGGATAAATCACGTGGCGGGTACCACCTTTGAAATTCCTGGTCAATAAAGGGGATGCCTAACCCGGATTTGGTATTACCCTGCATAACCGAACTTTGAGATCACCTGTAGAGTTCTGGTGGACAGCGATCGCTCTATATAGCAATCCTAAATCATTTGTGAATTTCTTACTCCCTCCCCTTACCAAGGGGAGGGTTGGGGTGGGGTAAAAAGTTTACGACTCTTGCAAGGATTGCTATAGATAAAATCTGTGAGTAAGTCCTGTATAAAGTGATTGAATAAGCCACGTTATGGAAGCGAAAGAGATGCAATACAAAACCACTAAAAAGCTAAAAACAAATGCACCTAATTTCGCTCCGCAACCTCCGTAATAATGCTGCTAAGTACCCGGCTGTCAAAAACCAAATTGAGATTTGGAAAGAAACTGTCAACAAAGCGGAATGGCATAATTTGGAGGATGTTCGCAAAATTTATCGGGATGCCGAAGCAGTAGGAAACTTTACCGTCTTTAATATCAAAGGCAACGACTATCGCCTGATTGTTGGGATTAACTAAGCTGTCACGCATTTAAATTTCATATTCAGGGCGGGCGAGACGCCCACCCCACAAGACACCGAATTGTTTGTTGACATTCTATTTAAATGCTCAACAGCTTATGAGAACCAAACAGTTTTCTACAAATATTTCCTAACCCACTCTGACTACGACCAAGAAAAATGGAAAAATGACCCTAACTTTTGACCGAACGACTTACAGCAACTTGCTCGCAGAAATTGCTCCCAAGGCGATCGAAACTGAGGAAGAATACGATCGCCTCCTGGCAGTTGCAGAAAGGCTAACATTTGCTAAAAACCTCACTCCAGAGGAGAAAGTTTTATACAAGTTGTTAGTCACTTTGATAGAAGTTTACGAGACAGAAAACTATCCGGTAGACAAATCCGAACCTCATGAGATTTTGCAACATATCATGGAATCCAGCGGCACCCGCCAAGCAGACTTGGTAGGTATCATTGGATCTAGCGGCGTAGTATCTGAAGTTGTGAATGGCAAGCGCTCAATTAGCAAAGCACAAGCTAAGGCACTCGGCGATTATTTTCAAATCTCACCTAGCTTGTTCATTTAATTTAAGATAAATCGATCGGTTACGATCTAATTCTATGTCTTGTAGGGGCGGGTTCACCAATAGTATTTGCCTAGAATCGACAATACAATAAACCCGCCCCCGCCCAGATCGAAACTAATCGATCGAACATAATATAAGGTGCGTCATATCCGAAACCCTCGATAAATTCTAGAGTGAAAGTCTGACGCACCCTACAACGGGTAAAAAGCAACTTCTAACACAGGAATTCGCGCGGATCGGTGACATACCCAGTCAGCGCCGAAGCCGCCGCCGTGTAAGGCGAAGCGAGATAAACTTGCGCTTCTTTATTCCCCATGCGGCCGGGGAAATTCCGGTTAGTTGTAGATACGCAAATTTCTGGTTCGTTCATCCGCCCAAAAGTATCTTTCGGCCCGCCCAAACAAGCGGCGCAAGAAGGCGCGGCAGGTTCAATGCAGCCGGCAGCTAAGAAGATTTCCGAAAGCGTTTGACCATCGTATTTTGTGACAAACAAATCTTCGTAAACTTTCTGAGTTGCTGGTACTAAATACGTCGGAACTTTGACTTGATTTCCTTTGAGAATGCGGGCGGCATTTAGAAAGTCGGAGGTTTTGCCGCCGGTGCAGGAACCGATGTAAACTCGATCGATCTTGACATCGCGGCAGTTGCGCGCTAAGTCGCGGTTGTCCGGGGAGTGCGGTTTGGCGACAACTGGTTCTAATTGGCTGACATCGTAGGTGCGATCGCTATAAAATTTAGCATCCCCATCGCTGTAAAATGAATCGAAGGGTTTATCAGTCCGCGAAGTAACGTAATCAAACGTAGTTTTGTCCGGCGCAACCGTGCCGTTTTTGCCGCCACCTTCAATCACCATATTGCACAGCGTCATCCGTTCTTCCATCGTCAAACGTTCAACTGTATCGCCGGCAAATTCCATCGTCCGGTAGTTAGCACCCGCAACGCTAATATCACCAATAATCTGCAAAATTAGGTCTTTTGCTAACAAATAATCCGGCAGTTCACCGTTAAACACAAAGCGCATGGTTGCGGGAACTTTGATTAACAGTTTGCCGGTTCCCATGATAAAAGCCGCGTCTGTATTGCCGATACCCGTGGCAAATTGTCCGAAAGCGCCGGCATTACAGGTGTGGGAATCGGTGCCGAAGAGCACTTCGCCCGGCCGGGTGTGGCCTTCTTGTGCTAAGGCGATATGGCAAACTCCTTTGTAGTCGGGATTTGCTTTGAAGTCCGATCGATCCGTGATGTCGTAAAAGTATTTTATCCCTTGTTCTTTCGCAAAATCGCGGAGAATATCGACGTTGCGGTTAGCGCGTTCGTCGTTGGTGAAAATGTAGTGGTCTGGAATGAGGACGATTTTGTCAGGGTTCCAGACTTTAGCATTCTCACCGAATTCGCGTTTGAAAACGCCGATGGTGCCGGGGCCGCAGACATCGTGGGTCATCAACACGTCTGTTTCTACCCAAATATTTTCTCCGGGCTCGACTTTAGTGCGGCCCGATGCTTTGGCTAAGATTTTTTCGGTCAGGGTCATTCCCATAGTGCGATCGCTCTTTTTTATTTGATGCTACATAGTGTATTGTAAGCGAAACATCGCCTGATGTTGACAGGTAATTTATCAACTAAACATTTTCTTCAATCTTAAATCTCAAATCTCAAATCGATTGACTGTCACTTTCTTTTTCGCCGATCGCCAATCTCTACAATAGCCTCTACTTCGATTAACACAAAAATAAAATTTATGCAAGTCCCTCGATTATGCGACTGGTAACTAACAGCTAGCCACTGTTATTATACGACTTATGCAAAGACTGTACTTGTATGGTGCGCCGAAGAGCACCATACAAGTACACATAGTGTCAAAATAGAAGGAATGCAGCGTAAGTCCTACAAATGAGAATTTCGCAGCAATTAGATTAAGTCAGTTTTGTCACTTGCCCTTGCAAGCTTAGATTTGGAAAATGAAACAGCCTTGGGATTAAAGAACTCTCTTTTGCAAATAAACGCATTATCCAAAGCTAATTGAATTAACAAAAAAAAACCGGGTTTCATCAGGAGCAAGACAGCTTAATTTCGACAACTCAACCTGAAGAGAAATCAATGTCATAAAAGCTGTCAGAGATTTCTCATCCCAGTCAAACCGTCAAATACTCAATAAGAGGTATTTTATGTCTCAACAACCTAGTTTTCCCATCCCAGAAACTGCCCAAGCCGATGCAACAACAGGGCGTTACATTATTACTTTCGGCGAAGATGCAGTGACAGAAGGATTAGACCTCTTGAGCGACCAAACTGGTATCAGAGGACTGGCAAATGCTTCCGATTTCGCGGACTCTGCTCTAGACTTGAGCCAAATTGAAGCTGCAGGGGGAGCGGTGTTTCCTACTCTCGGCGTTGCCGTTGTTTCCTTAGACGAAGAGGCTTTCAGCAGCGTCATGACATCAGCGGGAGAGGATTCGGCTATTCTGGCGATCGAACCAGAGCGCACTTTCTACGCCATTGGCGATGGGTTGTCGGCAGATTACCTGCGGGGCTATCGCGATGCGGTGGATAACCTGTACGACAAAGCCACTAATACAGAGGTAGCAGAAATCAAGAAACCACGATGTTTTGCTGATGATATCGAGTCTACTTGGGGTTTGAAGGCAACGAAGGTGATGAATTCTCTGCTGACTGGTAGCGGAATGAAAGTTGCGGTGCTGGATACGGGGATGGATTTATTGCATCCTGACTTCGCGGGCCGATCGATCCTATCGCAGTCCTTCGTACCAGGGGAGGACGTACAAGATGTCAACAGTCATGGCACGCACTGCATTGGGACAGCGTGCGGGTTCAAGGATCTGAACGGCCGGCGGTACGGGATCGCTTACGAATCGACCATTTATGTCGGTAAAGTGTTGAGCAATGCCGGTAGTGGCGCTAGTGGCTGGATTCTCGCCGGGATGGAATGGGCGATCGTCAACGGGTGTCAAGTGATCTCGATGTCATTAGGAAACCCCACTCGAACACCGTCTACTGCTTACGAAACTGTCGGCCGCCGATCACTGCAAAATGGGTGTCTGATCGTGGCCGCCGCCGGCAATAACGGACGAACCGGAGGAACCGTCGGACAACCAGCCAATAGCCAGTCGATTATGGCTGTTGGAGCGATCGATAACTGCGAGGCAGTGGCTGACTTCTCGGCTAAATCTGGCATATTTCCAGGGGCTAAAGTCGATATCGCCGCTCCGGGAGTGGAAATATACTCATCAGTGCCTATGGAGCAAGGGCGTTATGCTGCTTACAATGGCACTAGCATGGCTACACCGCACGTGGCTGGGCTCGCGGCCCTGTATGCCGAATCGACTGGTAAACGAGGTGCTGAACTTTGGCAATTGCTGACTTCCTATGCTATGGCGCTACCCTTGCCAAATACTCGTGTCGGAAGCGGTTTAGTACAAGCTCCGTAATGCAGAATACCCAAATCCCCGCAGCACTTTAAGCCTGCGGGGATCTAACAGAAGACAATTTACAATAGCGCAATGGATTTGCTCCAAAGGATGCTAAATATGTCTGACGAACAAGTACAGCGCATCATAGTGAGTGTTGACGACCAAAACATATCGGTAATTCAATCGGTTGTCACTGCCTTAGAATCGGCGGGAATGAAAGTGGATGAGGTGCTGCCTGTGATTGGTATCGTTATTGGAGAAGTTTCTCAATCGAAGCTAGAAGGACTAAAGAGAGTACCGGGCGTGGCTAGTGTCGAGATCGATCGAGAAATGCAGGCAATTTAAACCTATTATTTAGGGGTTGGTAGATCCAGTTTTGCTAACCCCAAATACCGAACACCTTCCGGCGTTACGTCAAACCGACAAGGCAAAACCTCTACACCTTCACTTATAGCCTGTCTGAACAATTCTCCGTAAAGGCGATCGGCACTATCTCCCGGAGCAAAATCAGTACAATCCCCGCGATTGATAAAATACAGCATTACAGCCCTCGAACCCTGCCGCACAACTTCTATCAATTCCCGCAAATGTTTCTGTCCCCTCTCCGTCACTGTATCGGGAAATAAAGCTAAATCCTCTTTTACCCAAGTTGTATTTTTCACTTCCAGAAAAATCGGTTTTTCCTCACCAGTTAGCCAAAAATCCACTCTACTTTTTTTATCACTGCCGTAAACAACCTCCGGTTGAATTAAATTGTAATTGCCCAACTCTGGAAACAATTTCAATTCCAAAGCTAATTTAACTACTCGATTTGGCAGCCCAGTATTAACTCCCACCCAAGTTGGCACAGTGTCGCAAACTTTAATTAATTCCCAAGTATAAGCTAACTTGCGTTTAGGATTGTCGCTGGGAGATACTAGCACTGGATTGCCGGGAATCAAAACACCTGTCATCGGGCCCGTATTCGGACAGTGCGCGGTGATGATTTCTCCCGAATCTAGTTCTATTTCGGCAAAAAATCGCTTGTAACGTTTGATGAGAATTCCGGGTAAAAGAGGAGGATATTTGTAAATTAAGTCTGTCATTCGATTTTAGGTTTTAGATTTTAGATTTTAGAGTGAGGCATCATAGCATGAAACGACGGTTTGTAGTAAGGACTTTAGTCCTGCATTCTTTGTTTCATATCCTTAGCAGCTAAAGCATAACCTCCATCAGCACCGTCTATAAAATGTACTTGGCGACCGTTGCGTTCAAACACCAAACAAGTCATCAACGCTCTGTCAGAAACGTGCAAACCGTAAACCAGCTTGCCTTCTCGGTAATTCCTTTCCAAGTACCCAGTCAATTTTTTTCGTCGCCACTCATTGCCAGAAATTACCATTCTCAACATATCATCAAATTTGCGGTAATCCGTAGCTGCGATCGCAATATCTTTATAAATTCCCCAATCTAACTCTTCTGTCTTAACCTTCAAATTCATTAGTAGGGAACCAAGCGCCGTCTCTAACTGTATTTTTGATAAATATAGCTGCTGGTCTAACCAAGTAGCACTGCGCGCCCTAACTAGAGTTTCTTGAATCAGTTTTGTGCTATTAAGTGTCAATTTAAGATTTTTGCTGTCGATAGGATTTAAACAATTTTCCTTGCCGTAAATGTAGTTAATTTTTTTGATAATTTTTCTATATAATTGATGACTTTGCTGACCAAAATCTTCTCGCGCCATTACCAGCAGCGTTACTATTTCCCCATACTTGCTGGGAATATCCTGCCATCGGCACTCCAATCCCGAAAAATCGGCTGTTGGAGAAAGGCCATTATTTTTAATGCTGTAAATATTACCAGCAGCCGGGTCTTTAATAAGTTCAGTAGCACGGGTTAAGCCGCCGCCGATAAAAACAGCTTGGTTGTAATTTTCCGAAACTTTAAACTTAGCTATTTTAACCGGATAATTAGCTGCTGCCACAACTTTAACCGGCACTACCCCAACTCGCAAATCCATGTCAAATTCAGTTTTAGCCCGTTGTTGAGTGGCCAGCAAAGCAATCTTAGCAGCGGGTAAAAGCGATGGCCCCATTAAAAGAGAAGCACCGTCGCCACCAAACACAAACGGAATCTCAGTTTTGCCTGCTACATTCAAAACAGCAACGATCGAACAAGCCCCCAATAAGTTAACTTCTTTGTATTTTCCAGCTTCAATCGCTTTTGTAGAACCGCGAATATCTGTGACAACAATGTACCAATCATCAGGTACGTCAACAAAATTACCCAGATCGGTAATCTGGAGAAAATTGTTCAGTAAAGGTAATTGGGAATAGAAATTTTCTGAATTCATGTTATGATTTTCCAGATTTGCTATTAAACTTAGTGAATCCTTTTAGCACTAGCGTTTGTAACCATTTGTGTCCCAATTACAGAAGCCATCTCGTTCCCTCGCAGGGATTGCCGGCATTGTCGCAGTCGCCACTCTAATTAGCAAAGTCTTTGGATTGGTGCGCCAAATTGCGATCGCCGCAGCCTTTGGAGTCGGTGTCGCCGTCGATGCCTACAACTACGCCTACGTCATCCCTGGTTTCTTATTTATTTTGCTGGGAGGGATTAACGGGCCATTTCACAGCGCCATAGTCAGTGTTTTAGCCCGCCGGGATAAAAAAGAAGCAGCACCCTTAGTCGAGACTATCACCACCTTAGTCGGGGGCTTGTTGCTGTTGGTGACGATCGCTTTAATTATTTTTGCAGATCCGCTGATCGATTTGGTGGCACCGGGATTAAATAGAACAGCCGAAGGTTTACAAATTAAAGCAATTGCCGTCCAGCAATTTCGGATTATGGCACCGATGGCATTACTTTCAGGCTTAATCGGCATTGGTTTCGGCACTCTCAACGCCGCCGATATGTACTGGTTGCCTTCGATTAGCCCTTTATTTTCCAGCGTTGCACTTGTCGGCGGTTTGGGGATTCTCGCACTGCAAATCGGAAACAAAATTATTCAGCCAGAATTCGCACTAATTGGCGGCTTAGTGTTAGCTTGGGGAACTTTAGCGGGCGCAGTTTTGCAGTGGTTGGTGCAACTAGCGGCACAGTGGCGCGCCGGCTTGGGAACATTGCGCTTGCGGTTTAATTTTAAACGGCCGGGAGTGCAAGAAGTAATTAAGGTGATGGTTCCTGCTACCTTATCATCAGGAATGCTGCAAATTAATGTTTATACTGACCTATTTTTCGCATCCTACATCCCTCAAGCTGCCTCTGCGATGGGTTACAGTGGCTTGTTAGTTATGACGCCTTTAGGCATCATTTCTAATGTAATTTTAGTGCCATTTCTACCCATCTTTTCTCGCCTCACCGATCCGAGAGATTGGCCGGAATTAAAAGCTCGAATTCGTCAATCTTTAATTTTGACGGCCCTTACGATGCTGCCGCTGAGCGCTTTAATGGTAACACTTGCCGGGCCGATCGTCCGCGTGGTTTACGAACGCTATGCTTTTGATCGATCGGCCTCAGAGTTTGTCACGCCGATATTGATGGCTTACAGTATTGGAATGTTTGTGTATTTGGGACGCGACGTTTTGGTACGGGTATTTTACGCTTTGGGAGACGGAGAAACGCCTTTTCGCATCAGTATTATCAATATCTTTTTAAACGGTCTTTTGGATTATTTGTTAGTAGGAGCCTTTGGCGCGCCCGGATTAGTTTTGGCGACGGTTGGAGTGAATCTTGTTTCGATGATTATGCTTTTGTACTGTTTAAATAAAAAGCTGGGTGGCCTGCCTTGGGGGGAGTGGAGTTTGCCTTTTCTGGGGTTAACTTCTGGCAGTTGTTTAACTGCTTTCGTTACCTTGGCTACTCTGCAAGCGTGTCAAAGAGTTTTGGGTACTGAAGGTTTGGTAGTTCAATTAGTGCAGTTGAGTGTGGCAAGTTTTGTAGGGTTAGGGGTTTTTGCCCTGTTTGTCAGTCAGATGAAGTTGCCGGAAGTTGATATGTTTGTCGATCGCATTCGGGGCCGTTTTCGCAAATAAATATCGGAAATTGGAGACTGATTTAGGGAATTGAGACAAAGTGCGCGCGTGCGAAGCTATCCCGTAGGGAATCGCCCGTTGAGTAAAAAAAGACCAAAAAAGGATCTCGTCCTTAAATCCCAATCAACACTCCGAAGCGTCCATCCGCGTATATCCGCCACCATCTGCGGTCAAAAATTCCAGAGTAATTAACAAGGGCGATGTCTAGATTCTCAAGATATCGTCAACCTTTATGCTGTCTGGCAAAATAGCCAATAAAATTCCGCTAAAGAAAATAATTCCTCATACCCACAGCCTCTCTTGGATATCTAAATTATGTCCTCATGGCAAAGATCCGACTTTTCCGACTTTAAGATCCGACTTTTCCGACTTTACAGAGGCAGGGGCCCGAAGCAACGATAGAGATAGGGAAAGCCAACCCACGATCTCTAGATTGTAAAGATATCGTAAACCTGGATGTTGTGTTGCCAAGTGTTAAATAAAAATATGGTATAAAAAATATGTCTTTAGTATGATATATTAAATTTGCATCTATGTTATATACATTCATTCCCACGCGAAGCCAGTGAGAGCCCACTTCATATCAGGACTACCCCGCTCAGGCTCTACTTTACTGGCTGCACTACTACGACAAAATCCCCGGTTTTACAGCGCTATGACTTCCCCTGTTGGGGGCGCCAGTCGATCGAATGCTGTCAGCCGTGACCCAAAACAATCAGTGTTCCGTGTTTATTTCCCCTGAACTCAAACCGACGCTGATTATGAGTATCTTTTCGGCTGACTACCAGCCACAAGCTGAAAAAGAAGCGATCGGCGACACCAATCGCCTGTGATGCAGCAAACTGTCATTAATCCTGGCATTATTTCCCGAAGCCAAAGTGATGTTCTGTATCAGAAACATCGCTTGAATTATGGACTGTATCGAGCTACTAATTCGCGGTAACGCCTTGGATGTTGCCAGGTTATTTAATCCTCCAGCGGAAGGGTCTAACAATTTTACCGCCCGATTTATTTAAGCAATAGAACTAATCAATTCTTCAGTCCTCATAGGGAGCACTTAAGATTTGAGGCGGGGGTTTCAACCCCGGCCAGACTTGGATGTAAACAATATATAGATATCAAGGATGTCAGGAATTATGAACCTACCAATCGCGAACAAGCAAATTATTTTCGTTGACTCCTCTGTACAAGATTATCAAAGCCTGATCCAAGGCATTGATCCCGCTCAAATTGTGATTTTAAATGAAAATTCCAGCGCGATCGACCAAATTACTAAAGCCTTGGCAGATCAAAAAGATATTGAAGCAGTTCATATAGTTTCTCACGGCAGCGAAGGCAGTTTAAAACTCGGTGCAGACGTACTCAATGACAATAACCTAGAAAATTTTAGCGCTCAGATAAAACAGTGGGGAAGTGCGCTGACAGCAAATGGGGATATTCTACTTTATGGATGCGATGTAGCAGCCGGAGAAGTTGGAGAAAACTTCGTAAAGCGCCTGAGTCAAATCACAGGGGCGGATGTGGCAGCATCTACCAACAAGACCGGTAATGCAGCATTAGGTGGCGACTGGGCTTTGGAGGTAAACACCGGCAACATTGAGACTCCCATAGCTTTTCAGACACAAGGATCACAGAAGTATGACGGGGTACTTGCCACCTTTACCGTGACGAACACCAACGACAGTGGGGCGGGGTCGTTGCGCGAGGCGATCGCCCAAGCCAATACCCAGACGGGTGCAGACACCATTGTTTTCGATCCCAGTGTATTTAACACCTCCCAAACCATCCGCCTCAATTCGCAACTAATCGTCGATGACAGTGTGAGCATTCAGGGGACTGGGCTGAACCTCGTAAAGATAAGTGGGGATGCCAATAATAATGGCATTAATGACAACGGTGATGTGCGCCTGTTCTTTGTTAACCAAGGCACAGTGAGTTTTAGCAACCTCACCCTGCATGGCGGACGCGGCAATGGTGGCAATGGTGCTGCTGGCGGTGGTGGTGGACTAGGGGCTGGTGGTGCATTATTTATCAATGGCAACGGAACTTCACTGCCCGCTCAAGTAACCATCAATAATGTTACCTTTACCCAGAACCAGGCAGTAGGCGGTCAAGGAGGCGCTTCTAATGGTTTGGGTGGTGGTGGCGGCTTCGGCGGAGCCGGTGGCTCAGGTGGCTACCAACCTGGTGGTGGGGGTGGTGGCGGCGGATTTAGTGACATTGGGACTAATGGCACCACTGGTGGGGGTACCGGTGGTGGCAGTAGCTTCTTTGGTAACAACGGCGGCACGGGCGGCACAACCAGCAATAGTGGAGTTGCTAGCAACGGAGGGTTCGGTGGGGGTGGCGGCGGTGGCCTCAGTGCTTTCAATGCTAATGGTACCAACGGCGGTCAAGGAGGTGACTTTGGTGGCGGCGGTGCCGGTGGTGCTAGCCAGTTTAGCGGTGTATCGGGTCAAGGCGGTTCTGGAGGATTCGGTGGGGGTGGTGGTAATGCGGGCGTTGCTGCTAACGGTTCTACCTACGGCCTTGGTGGTAATGGTGGCTTTGGTGGTGGTGGTGGTAGCGGGAATACCGGCGGTGGCTTAGGAGGCAGTTTCGGCGGCAATGGTTACGACGCTGGCGGTGGCGGCGGAGCTGGATTAGGCGGAGCCATTTTCCTTCGCAATGGTTCTCTGGTGCTAACGAATGCCACGTTTAATAACAACAGCGCCACTGGAGGTGCGGGCGGATTTAGCGCTCAGCCCGGTCAGGGTAAAAGCGGTGCTATTTTCGTGAACGCTGGTGCAACCGTAACAGCATCAGGAGTGACCTACAGTAGTAATTCTGCCACAAATGCCAGTACCACTGCTACTGATAATAGTAATACCTATGGAACGATTACCGTAGCTGACACCACAGCGCCGACAGCCGCCAGTTTCACCCCTGCAGACAACGCCACTAATATTGCAGTTGCTGCTGATTTAGTCGTCACCTTGAGTGAAGCCGTACAAAAAGGCATCGGCAATATTGTCATCAAGAAAGTCTCCGACAACTCAGTTGTAGAAACCATTGATGTCACATCAGCAAATGTCACAGTTGCTGGCAGTAGCGTCACCATTAATCCCACAGCAAATTTAGTTGAGGGTACAGATTACTACGTTGAAATTGCCGCTGGTGCAATTAAAGACTTAGCAGGTAACAATTATGCCGGCCTTGTAGACCCAACTGCTTGGAATTTCAGCACCGTAGCTGACACCACACCACCGACAGCAGCCAGTTTCACCCCTGCAGACAACGCCACTAATATTGCAGTTGCTGCTGATTTAGTCGTCACCTTGAGTGAAGCCGTACAAAAAGGCACTGGCAATATTGTCATCAAGAAAGTCTCCGACAACTCAGTTGTTGAAACTATTGATGTCACCTCAGCTAACGTCACAGTTACTGGCAGTAGCGTCACCATTAATCCCACAGCAAATTTAGTTGAGGGTACAGATTACTACGTTGAAATTGCCGCTGGTGCAATTAAAGACTTAGCAGGTAACAATTATGCCGGCCTTGTAGACCCAACTGCTTGGAATTTCACCACCGTAGCTGACACCACACCACCGACAGCCGCCAGTTTCACCCCCGCAGACAACGCCACTAATATTGCAGTTGCTGCTGATTTAGTCGTCACCTTGAGTGAAGCCGTACAAAAAGGCACTGGCAATATTGTCATCAAGAAAGTCTCCGACAACTCAGTGGTGGAAACCATTGATGTCACATCAGCTAACGTCACAGTTATTGGCAGTAGCGTCACCATTAATCCCACAGCAAATTTAGTTGAGGGTACAGATTACTACGTTGAAATTGCCGCTGGTGCAATTAAAGACTTAGCAGGTAACAATTATGCCGGCCTTGTAGACCCAACTGCTTGGAATTTCACCACCGTAGCTGACACCACACCACCGACAGCCGCCAGTTTCACCCCCGCAGACAACGCCACTAATATTGCAGTTGCTGCTGATTTAGTCGTCACCTTGAGTGAAGCCGTACAAAAAGGCACTGGCAATATTGTCATCAAGAAAGTCTCCGACAACTCAGTTGTTGAAACCATTGATGTCACATCAGCTAACGTCACCGTCAGTGGTTCTACTGTCACCATTAATCCTACCGCTGACCTCGCACCAAGTACCGAATACTATGTAGAAATTGCTAGCGGGGCGATTAAAGACTCGGCTGGTAACAATTATGCCGGGATTACAGGGCCAACCAGTTGGAACTTCACAACCCTCACCGCTTCCACGCTGGCGATTCCTCCCATCCCGCAATTAACCCAAAACGGTAGTGCTAATACCAATCATCAGGGACAGAGCTTCACAGCTTCTGAGAATGGAACAATTAGCGAGATTGCGGTTTATACCGGAGGTGCTTTTACTGGCAATTTATTGATTTACAACAGCAGTAATGGCAGCGGTGCTGGCGGGAACAAAGGTACTCCTACCTATCAACAGAGCATATCACTCCCATCGGGCATGGGTTGGAAAACAGTTAAATTAGACACTCCTTATTCGGCTACCAGTGGGCAAACCTACTCCGTTATTTTTGAGGGAACAGGTACATTCTCTTTCTCGAATACCAACCCTTATGGGGGTGGGAACTATATCTTCAACTACGGCAATGCCAATGCCTCTAATGATTTAGCTTTCTTCATTAACCCGCCGGAAATTGATCTCAAAGGCAATGGTACTTCCATCGCCAATCAAGATATTACACCCACGACAATTGATGGCACTGCTTTTGCTGATACCCCAGTTGGTAGCCCGCTAGTTCGCACCTTTAGCATTGAAAATTTGGGTTCTAGTAATTTGACGTTATCGGGTACGCCTGTAGTCACCATTACAGGGGCCAATGCCAGTGATTTTACCGTCAAGACATTACCAGCCAACACTATTAGTGCCAGTCAAGCTACCCCATTTGAAATTACTTTCCAACCTTCGGCTATCGGCACTCGCACCGCACGAATTAATATTTCCAGCAACGATCTCGACGAATCTACTTATACCTTTACCATTCAAGGTAACGGCCTTGATGGTACAGCGCCCACAGCCAGCAGTTTCACCCCAGCCGATAACGCCACTAATATTGCAGTTGCTGCTGATTTAGTCGTCACATTGAGTGAAGCCGCACAAAAAGGCACTGGCAATATTGTCATCAAGAAAGTCTCCGACAACTCAGTTGTAGAAACCATTGATGTCACATCAGCAAATGTCACGGTTAGCGGTAGTACAGTCACCGTTAATCCCACGGCAGATTTAGCTGCCGGTACTGATTACTACGTTGAAATTGCTGCCGGTGCGATTAAAAACTTAGGAGGCAACAATTATGCCGGTACTACAGGCGCAACTGCTTGGAATTTCAGCACTGCGGCTGCCGTTGATACCACAGCCCCGACAGCCACTTTCACCCCCGCAGACAACGCCACCAGTGTTGCAGTTGCTGCTGATTTAGTCGTCACATTGAGTGAAGCCGTACAAAAAGGCACTGGCAATATTGTCATAAAGAAAGTATCGGATAACTCAGTGGTGGAAACCATTGATGTCACCTCAACAAATGTCACCGTTAGCGGTAGTACCGTCACCGTTAATCCCACAGCAGATTTAGCGCCTGGTACTGATTACTACGTTGAAATTGCCAGCGGTGCAATTAAAGACTTAGCTGGTAATAATTATGCCGGTACTACAGGCGCAACTGCTTGGAATTTCACCACTGCGGCTGCCGTTGATACCACAGCCCCCACAGCCACTTTCACCCCCGCAGACAATGCCACCAGTGTTGCAGTTGCTGCTGATTTAGTCGTCACCTTGAGTGAAGCCGTACAAAAAGGCATCGGCAATATTGTCATCAAGAAAGTCTCCGACAACTCAGTTGTAGAAACCATTGATGTTACCTCAACAAATGTCACGGTTAGCGGTAGTACAGTCACAGTTAATCCCACGGCAGATTTAGCGCAAGGTACTGATTACTACGTTGAAATTGCCAGCGGTGCAATTAAAGACTTAGCAGGTAACAATTATGCCGGTACTACAGGCGCAACTGCTTGGAATTTCAGCACTGCGGCTGCCGTTGATACCACAGCCCCCACCGCTGCCAGTTTCACCCCCGCAGATAACGCTACTGCTGTCGCCGTCGGTGCGGATCTAGTCGTCACCTTGAGTGAAGCTGTTGCCAAAGGTACAGGCAACATTGTCATCAAGAAAGTCTCCGACAACTCAGTTGTAGAAACCATTGATGTTACCTCAACAAATGTCACCGTTAGCGGTAGTACCGTCACCGTTAATCCCACAGCAGATTTAGCGCCTGGTACTGATTACTACGTTGAAATTGCTGCTGGTGCAATTAAAGACTTAGCGGGCAACAATTATGCCGGTACTACAGGGGCAACTGCTTGGAATTTCACCACTGCTGTCGCCGCTGATACCACAGCCCCCACAGCCACTTTCACCCCCGCAGACAACGCCACCAGTGTTGCAGTTGCTGCTGATTTAGTCGTCACCTTGAGTGAAGCCGTACAAAAAGGCACTGGCAATATTGTCATCAAGAAAGTCTCCGACAACTCAGTTGTAGAAACTATCAATGTCACAGCGGCCAATGTCACTGTTACTGGTAGTACAGTCACCGTTAATCCCACAGCAGATTTAGCGCCCGGTACTGGTTACTACGTTGAAATTGCCAGCGGTGCAATTAAAGATTTAGCTGGTAATAATTATGCCGGTACTACAGGTGCAACTGCTTGGAATTTCACCACTGCTGTCGCCGCTGATACTAAGGTTTTTTCCATTGTAGAAACTGGATTGACCAAGCTGGATGAAATTCTTAAAAAAGAACAGGAAAGTATTAAGCTTCCCATCATCGGCCCCTTCCAGAACCTCAATCAAGATTTTATTGGTAGCTTCAAAAATGGCCTGGTTAATGCGCTCAAAACAGGTAGTGATTTAACGGCAGAGCAGTTACAAACAAACCTGCGGAGTTCTCTAGGAACTAACTTCAACATTAGGGTTCAAAAGAATACGACTAACGAGGAAAGCACCTGGGATATTGCAGTAGGCCGGAAATATCAACTCGGTACAGTTAACGTCCTCAAAGATATAGGAATGCCTGCCCTTGGCTTTAACGCCGATGGTAATGGGAATGCCAACCTCGATTATCAGTTAAACTTCAGCCTGGGTAACAGCAAAACTTTTGGCAACTATATCGATACGACCAAAACGAATCTGACGACTAACCTGGGGTTTGGTCTAAATGACTCGTTCAAGACTTCTGCAAAACTAGGATTTTTCCCAGCCACCCTCAACGAAAATACCACCGAAGGCAAGCGCACTAAAATTGGGGGCACATATCAGCTCAAGCTGAATGACTTAGATAATCTGGGAGGTATCAATGATGGCGATCGTCTGACCGAGGCAGAACTCAATAGTTCCTACAACCCGCAAAACTTATCACAGTCTACATTCTCCACCAGTGGGGATCTGAGCCTGAAAGGCCGGACAAATGTGGTCAGCAAAGCATTCCCCAACTTGGTCTTCGAGATGAAGTTCGGGTTTCCAAAAGCTGATTACGTCAACGGTAAATCCGTCAGTTCTGCTAGCATACCCAATGTTGAGGTCAATAATGCAAAACTGGATTTTGGCGAATTTATAACCGGCATTGCCCAACCTGTTTTCACTAAGGTTGACCAGGTTCTTAAACCCTTTCGGCCAGTTATTGATTTCCTGAATGCGGACACGCAGATATTTTCCAAAATCGGGCTGGAGAATTTGTTTAAGGATATAGATGGCAACCGGAAGCGGGTCAGTGTCATCGAAATGGTATCTACCCTTTCCAGTTTGTCAGGCCGACCAATATCCACTGGCTTCATAGAAACAATCGTCAAGTTAGACCGGGTGACTAAGCTGGTTAACGATTCCATCAAAAACAATGAGACTATTTTGATGGATCTCGGCTCTTTTAAACTAGATAATTACAACCCGTTAAAACGGATAGAAGAGTTCGAGAAAACATCTCCGCAGGCTAAAGCTATCGTTGAAATAGGCAAGGAAGAGCTTAAGAAAAAAAATCCGAAAGCTGCTGCACTTCTGACAGCGTTAGAGGTGGTTGATGGACTGGACGTGCCAATTATCACTAAGCCAGAAACAGCCATCCAGCTACTTTTAGGCAAACCAGATGTCCCAATTGTGACCCTGAATTTGGACAATCTGGATTTGGATGTGCCGATAAATATTACAAAGCCTCTGCCTCCTTTCCCACCGGTGAGTGTAGGCTTTGAAGGAAACTTGAAAGCAAAGGCTGACCTAAAATTTGGCTATGACACCTACGGACTGCAACAGTGGAAAGGAACGAACTACGCCTCGGATAAAATCCAATTGTTAAGAGATGGCTTTTATGTCAGCGATCGCAAGAACGCTGACGGAACTGGCCAAGACGTTCCCGAACTGACAATCTCCGCAAATATCGCTGCCAAAGCTGGCCCAGATATTAAGGTAGCCGATTTTTACATCCTGGGCGGAATCAAGGGAAATGTCAACGTCGATTTGCGAGATGTTGGAGAGCGAGAAGGTAGAAGCGATGGGAAATTGCGGGCTTCCGAGATAGATACTGTCCTCAACACCGCCCAACCTTGGAATATCATCAATTCAGTTTCCGGCACAATTAATGGTTCGTTGGATATTCGAGCCACAGCAGGTATTGGGCCGTTAAAGACAACCCTGTACCAGAACAACCTGGCAACTTTCCCACTGGCAAAATTTGGTTGGGAAACTGGAAACTCCACCGCCCCCCAAGGGACATCGAAATCTCCCAGCTTGTTCAATGTGTTTGTTCCCACTCCAGTTCTGCCAAAATCCTTTACAGTTGGAGGATTCGCTAAGGCTTTCGGCCAGACAAAATTGAGTTATAGTCCGGCTTACCGCGCTTTAAACTTAGCTGTTGCTATAACAGATAACCCTTTTTTCAAAAAGATTTTGCCGGCTCCCATATTAGAACCGATCAATAAGTTAGCTAACACTGGCAGAGACGTTGTGGGTTCGGTGCTGACTCTACCCTTGAACGTGATTAGCCAGGGTCCTAAAGAGGCTATTAAGGATACAGTTCAGAGTGTGGAGAAGGGTGTGAAGGAAGTCGTCAAAGTAGGCAAATCTATCGGTAAAGCCATTGGAAAATTCTTTAACAGTGAAGTAACGGGGGCTGAGGTTTTTTTCGATGCCAACTTTAATGGAATTTTAGATCCCGACGAACCTTTTACCATTACTAACGCTGACGGCACCTATGATTTAGATATTTTTGTTCCCAATTTCGATACCAACCAAAGCGGTTTCCTAGACCCGGAAGAGGGCCGGGTGGTGGGAATTGGTGGCATCAATACTGCCACGAATTTGCCTCTGGAAACGCCCCTGTTTGCTTCTGAAGGTACGACCATCACTCCGCTTACGACCTTGGTCAGCGAGTTAGAGCGCAAAGGAATGGATGCAGAAGAGGCTCAAGCCAAGGTGCAGGCGGCTTTGGGAATTCCGGCAGATGTTGACTTGGGCAATTACGATGCGATCGAAGCGATGCGGGACAATGAACTGACTGGGTTAATTATCTACAGCCCGCACGTTCAGGTTCAAGTTGCAATTGTCTTGGTGACCAATTTATTTGCCAGTGCTTCCAATCTTTCTAAGGTGGAGATTGCCACAAAGGTCATTGGCGAGTTATCGAAGGTTGTAGAGCCGGGAACTCCTGTAAACTTGAGCGATCAGGCTCTGTTGCAGAAGTTGATTGAGTCAGTTGCCCAAAGCGTGCAAAAGCCAGAAGTTGCCAGTCTAGCAGGCAATGTGGCAAAAATCATTGCTGCTGGCAATCAGCGCATCAGCGATATTGCAGCCAGTAATATCTCGATCGCAGAGGCGGCGCTTCGCCTCGCTCAAGTGGAAAAGGCGATGTTAGCTGAGGTGGCTAAAGACCTCCAGCAAGTGGGGGCTGGTACGAAGAACATTGAGGAGGCGCTTGCTGAAAACACCGATGCTGCTCTTGACAAGATGATTGCAGAGGCGAATGTTGAAAGCCCCCTGACTGTCAAAAACGTACAATATGGCTCGGAGGACTCTACCGAAACCGGCACTGACACTGGCACCACACCCGTCACACCAACACCGATCGCCCCGACCCCATCAGAAACAGCCTCGGAAACACCGACAACATCGGAAACAGCGTCGGAAACACCGACACCATCGGAAACAGCAACTCCCACGCCAACAACTAATAACCTCTCAGACGATGAGTGCATCTGCGACCAAATTACCTATCCCAACTTAAACCGACCCAACTCAGTTGAAAACACCATACTCGACGCATCCGACATTCAAATAGGCACTGCCCAAAACGATGAATTACTAGGTAGCGATGCTGCCAACATATTCGAGGGCAAATCCGGGGATGACAACTTATACGGTGGTGCCGATAATGACATTATTAATGGCAACCAAGGCAATGACTTCATCGCCGGAGGCAAAGATGAAGATACTCTCTACGGAGATGAAGGAAGCGACATCGTTCTTGGCGAGTCTGGCAACGATTTAATCTTCGGAGGCAAAGGCAATGACTTCTTACATGGCCGCGAAGGTATTGACATCATTTATGGCAACAAAGATGATGACTTCATCGATGGTGGTAAGGATAATGACACCTTATATGGAGGCAAAGGTAACGACATCCTGCTTGGCAGTCAAGGTGATGACAATCTGTTTGGCCAGTTAGGTTCGGATACCATCTGCGGCGGTGAAGGCAATGACTTAATCAACGGTAACGAAGGAGCAGATATCCTGGGAGGGTGTGCCGGAAATGATACTCTTTTCGGAGGCGCAGACAACGATACTCTCACTGGTGGCAAAGGCAACGATCTCCTGGATGGAGGCATGGGAAATGATAGTTTGATTGGCGGTAGCGGCAACGATATCTTTGCCTTAAAAGCTGGTGAAGGATTTGATATTATCGCTGATTTTACCCTGGGTCAAGATTTGATTGGATTAAGCGGTGGTTTGAGTTTTGGTCAGTTAGAAATAACTCAAAATACTCAGGGAACTATTATTAAGAATCTCTTGACAGGGGAGCAGTTAGGTGTGATGGTTGGAGTGAGTGCGGATGCGATAACATCGGCTAATTTCATGCTGGTTTAGGAAAGGAAAAAAAGCGCGATCGCCCTTCGGTACAAAAAGACCAAAAAAGGCGATCGCCCTTTACTACATCTTCCGCTGAAATTCCTCAAGCACATCCATCAACTGAACTTGACACTGCATCGGAATCAAATCGGCAAGCGGCACTTCCCGCTTGCCGCCGCCCAACTTGACTGGAATTCCTTGCAAAACTTGTCCAACTTTGTCAGCATCTAAATCGCCATCTTCCAGCATCGAATAAAGTTGTTGGGCAACAACTGTATGCAGGTGGGCATCATTGAGATACAAATGCCATTTGGCAATGTCAATGTAGACATTTTCGCCGATTTCGGCTGCTAAGGATTCGATCGCCTGTGTAGTATTAGCCATATCAAAAAAGCACAAAGTTATTTGTTATCAATCAAAAGACTTAACAAATCGCCGCCAACTGCCTTCAGCCAGAATCTTTGGTGAGGGGCGAATAATCGGCGATGGCAAAATGGTAAATCGCGTGGGCCAAAACTACTAGAGCCCATCCACCCGTTACCGAAATTGCCCAAGGCCAATCAGCCTTTTGCAAATTGTGAACAAACCATAAACCAGAATTGGTAGCAGAAAAAAGACCGACGTGGATAGCAAAATTCATCCGGTCATCTAAACGGCGATACTCTGGATCATTGCGATCGGGTTTGCGGGGCCAACGAGGAGGCATAGTTTTTCACTTGAAATTAGTAGTTCAGTGCCTATTTTAATCATAAGTGCAGCTTTTTGAATGCTGCATCCCTCTTTCGGCAGGAAACTTATGCCTCTACATTTTCATAGTCCCCTGACTTGCCGCCACTTTTACTCACCAGGCGAATTGACTCAATGACGATCGACTTTTCCAATCCTTTCGCCATATCATACAAAGTCAGCGCCGCCACCGAAACCGCCGTCAGCGCCTCCATTTCCACCCCTGTTTCCGCCTTGATTTTCACCGTCGCCCGAATTTGATACCCCGGCAACCCAGCATCCGGCATCACCTGCACCTCCACGCTACTCAGCGGCAGAGGGTGACACAGAGGAATCAAATGTGCCGTCTGTTTCGCCGCCATAATTCCAGCCAGCCTTGCAGTGCCCAACACATCACCTTTCGGCGCATTCCCCGCTTCAATCGCCGCAAACGTCTCCGGCAGCATCCGCACCCGGCCAGCAGCCACAGCTTGCCGCACCGTGGGCACCTTCGCCGAAACGTCCACCATTTGGGCTTCCCCGCTGTTGTTGAGGTGAGTTAGCTGTGTGCGATCGGGCAATTTAGAAAAAGTTTGCGAAAGGTCTTGCATTTTTTTGGTAATGGTGTTACTGTTAGATTCTGTGAGAAAAGAACTTAATCAATTTTAGATTAAATCTTAACTCAACAGGGGCTTGTAGCTTAGTTGGATAGAGTGCATGGCTACGAACCATGAGGTCGGGGGTTCGAATCCCTCCAAGCCCATTTAAAAACGTTATAAGCTGTGAGTTCTGAGTTCTGAGTTTTGAGTTTTGAATTAAGAAATTAATTCAACTCACGATTTAAAACTCAGAACTTTTTTAATCTTTGTGGAACAGGCATCTTGCCTGTTTTTCAGAATGCTGCGCGGGAACAAAAACCCGGTTTCTGCCTCAATATCTGTCGCATAGATTCACGATTTTTGGGAGAAACCGGGTTTTTTGGTAAGTCCCATGATTGCCTCTTCCTTCTTGCTTCTGTAATATCATCGGTTCAAAGCATAAACATCTTTGCCTCGACCGATCGCAAACTTCATCGAATTAGACAAGCCCTTGCTAGACTGAGTAATAAAAATCAGCAAAGCCAAGCCAGCGAGGCCAGCAGCAAAACCAAACATATTTCTGTAGCCAACTTGTTCAGCCACAAAGCCTAAAGTCGGCCCAGCAATCGCAATGCCTAAATCAAATCCGCCAATACAAAGCGAAAACAAGCGGCCCCTTTCATGAGGTTCGCACCTGTCCGACATCAGCGTTACCATCATCGGCACAACCGTACCGCCCGCGCAACCTTCAACCAAAGCTGCTATTAAAAAAGCACTGGTGTTGTTAGCAAAATACAACAATAACATAGATAGGGCATAACAGATTAAGCCGCCAGAAATAAACAAGCCGCGGCCGTATTTGTCCGAAGCCCGTCCCGTGACTAACCGCATACCGAAACTGGCGATAGCTGCCGTAGAATAAAATAATCCCGGATTGAAATTAGCCTTGGTTTCTTGGATAAACAAAGGCATAAAAGTGCTCAAAGTTCCGAATACCAAACCAACCACCAATAACAATACTCCGGACAGTTTTTAAATAGGGATGCTTACGCAATAAAGCACAGAAGCGAAAAAACTGAGTGCTATCTGA
>NZ_JAUBUB010000081.1:0-29147 GCF_036705265.1 Microcoleus sp. B4-C2 | reverse complement strand
GGCGTCCCGCCCGTCCTTTTTGGACGGGCGGGACGCCCATCCCACAATAACAATTAAAATTGTAAGTTATTTAATTCACTCTCATTTAACGCCGATCGCCCACAACCGTTAATCGGAATCGATCGGGCGGCACAAAGGTGATTCCCCGGCGCGCCGGACGAATTGGCCGATCGATATTCGATACAAACTCACGGGAAGACAGCACCGTTGCTAAAACGAGCTTCATTTCAAACATCGATAACGCCATCCCGATGCAGCTTCGACTCCCCCCTCCAAATGGTAAAAATTCAGAGGCGGAAAACTTGCGATCTAAAAAGCGATCGGGATTGAACCGGGCGGGATTTTCGTAGGTTTCAGGGCGACGGTGGGCCAAATAGACACAGGGGATTAAAATCGTTCCCCGTTGATATGTATAGCCTTCGAGTTCGATCGTCCGTTTCACCTTGCGCGGCTGCGAAATTAAGGCAATTGGATAAACCCGCAGCGCTTCCTTGCAGACTGCTGTTAAGTAGGGCGACTGCGAAAGCGCGATCGGATCGGGATTCTCGCCTAATTCATCCAATTCCTGCCGCAACCTAGCAAGGCATTCGGGAAACTGATGCAGCCAGTAAAACGCCCAAGTCAAGGCCGATCCAGTCGTTTCATGTCCCAATAACAACAGCGTCATCAACTGATCGCGCAATTCTCGATCGCCGAGGGATTCGCCGGTGTCGTCGCGGGCCATCATCAACACCGACAGAATATCCGTGCGAGACGAATCGAGAGATTGCGATCGCCTCTCGGCAATTTCCGCATAAATCAGCGAGTCAATCTCCGCCATCTGCTGCAAAAACTGCCCCCACGGACTCCAAGATCCCAAATTTTGCTGCAAGGGTTCAAAGAAAAATTGTAGGGAGTACAGCTCAGAGGTAATCGCCTCTAAAAGCCTGCTGAGCAAGTGTTTCAGGCGTTCGTAGCGCTCTCCCGGCACTAATCCAAACACGACTTGCAAGATTACTTGCAGGGAAATTTCTGACATTTCTTCGCGGACTGCGATCGCATCTGGGGCTTTCCAGTCGATCGTCTGCTTTTTCGTCAAATCAACAATCAAATGCCCTTGACTGTGCAACTGTTCCCGATGCAGCGCGGGCATTAATAGCTGTCGCTGTCGCAGATGTCGCGGCCCTTCATTCATAATTAGGGATTCATTTCCCACCAGCGGGCGAAATACGTTGGTTACTTTGCCAAACTCAAAGGCATCGGCTAACGTCGTAAACACCGCCTGAATCGCTTCTGGACTGCCCAGAAACACTACGGGGGGCGAAGCGGGCCCCAACACGCGGGCGGTAAATGTATCGCCGTATTTGGCCCAGGAGCGATCGAAAAATGCGATCGGGTCAGCTACCAGCGAAAGCGTTTGGAACAAAGCAGGAGAACGAGATCCGGTAGGCAGCGTCATTCGATTTTAGATTTTAGATTTTAGATTTTGGATTGACTTGCGCGAGATAAATTCGGGGGCGTGAGGATTTTAGATTTTAGATTTTGGATTGATTTGCGCGAGATAAATCACGTGGCGGGTAGCACCTTTGAAATTCGCTTGTCATTGCAAAACTGGCGATACACAATCTTTCTAGTGTATATCGATCGACCTTGCACCCTGAAATTTATCTGCGAGCGATCGACGGTAGGCTAGAAACCGGGTTTCTGAGCGTAAGTCCTGATTAACTTACCAAAAGGCGATCGAGTCAAAGCTCGATCGAGCGCCCATACCGGATGCCAGCACAAAAACCAACTCCCGCCCTCACCCTCCGCGCAACTGCGTCACCAAGTGAACTAATTCCGGTAAAATTAGCTTTTCCACAGCTAGTTTCACGCCATTGCTAGAGCCAGGAAGAGAAAAGACTAACTTGCCTTGATACACGCCTGCAACTGCGCGAGAGGCGATCGCCCTCGAACCAATTTCTTGATAGCTCAAAAACCGAAATATCTCCCCAAATCCTGGTAAAATCCTGTCTAGCAAACTTTCCATCACATCATAGGTCGTATCTCGGGGAGCGATGCCCGTGCCACCGTTAAAAATGATTGCATCCACATCTTCACGCTGGGAAAAAGCCTGCATTTGCAATACAATTTTGGCCGCATCATCTTTAACAACAGTGTAAGCTACCACAGAGTGACCCGAATCTTTTAGCAGCTTCTTGGTTAACAAGCCACTCTTGTCTGTTTCTGCCGATCGCGTGTCGCTAACAGTAATGATAGCACAATTTACGGTTATTTTAGATAAGTCGGGGTGAGGAATTTGCGTCATATAACAGATATTTAAGGAAAAAGAAAGAAGCAAGAACGAAGAGGAAATCAGGAAAAGGGAAGAGGGAAGAAGTCATCAGTTAGTTGTGATTTGTTCGTTGTTAGTTATTCATTATCAAATAACTAATAACCAATAACCCATGCCCCATGCCCCATGCCCCATGCCCTATTCCCCATCAATTATGCCTTGCTAAATCCTAAACCGTTGGCTTCCGAGTAGCGTTCCATGAAACGCATAAATCGATCCCATTCTGCGGAACTTTTCATTAGATAAAGAGCTTCCAAACCCGCAGGCTGACCGTTGATGAACTTAGCCTTAACCTCACGAGTGAGGAGTTCGCCTTCGTCGTCGATCATGTACATTCCAGTAATGTCTTCGGTACTGGTGCTGCTGAGAGCTTTGGGATTTTCAAAGATAAACGTGGCAGTGCCTTGCTCTCCGCTTTTAGAACGGGTTAGGCGCACTTCGGGCACAGCATCTTCGTCTATACCCCGAGAGAATTGAATTTTAGCCATAATCTGACAGTCGAACCTTAAGGATTGCTTAATTTCTTAATGTTTAATCATAAAACGATTCGGGTACTAGCAAATCAAGACTTGGGAGAGGGGAAGCGGGTGAGAGTGGGTGAGAGTGAGGCAATCGGAGACAAGGGGGAGGGGAGATGGGTTGGTTCTTCTGAGATATTGCACCATTCTCCATAATCATTTCAGGGCGGGATCTCCTGCCCAACCCCTACGCCCCACAAGAAAATCTACTCTTTGTGGAACAGGCATCCTGCCTGTTCTTAAGAATGGTGCAAGATGTGAGTTATTTGTACCCCAAGTTACCCTCTCCCTTGTCTCCCAATTCCCTTAGACGATGTAGGGAGAGTTAATTGGCTCGGCCCGCTTTGTGGCTACCAGAGTTTGGTAGATGAGGGCGGATATCTCGCCACGGGTGATGTCGTGGGCGGGGGAAAGCTTTTCGCGCGCGGGATAGTTGACCACGATTTTGCGCTCTGTGGCGGTTGCTATCTCGTCGGTGGCAAAACTGGGAATCTGAGCTCGATCGACATAAACGCTCAAAGAATTGGGGTTGCCGCCGCCCAACTGCAAGCCGTTTACCAAAGATACGATCGCCTGAACTCTAGTCAAATTCTGCTCCGGGCGAAACGTGCTGTCTGGATATCCAGCCAAAAACCCAGCTCGATTAGCTTGGTCGATCGCTCCTTTGGCCCAAAAATCCGCCCCCACATCCTTAAAAACCGTCGCCTCACGGCGCGGCACCAATTCAAACGCCTTCGCCAACATAGCCGCATACTGAGCTCTAGTTACAATCTCGTAAGGTTGAAAAGTGCCGTTGGGAAACCCGCTAACAATATTCATCTTTGCTAAGCGATCGATAAAATCCTTAGCCCAATGCGTGCTGATGTCGCTAAATTTTAGCCCTCCAGGAGTCGGAGTTGGCGTCACATTGCCCAAATCAAATAAACCTTTCACCCGCGAAGAATTGAGCTGATTTCCCACCGCAGAAATCTTAACCCCAGTCGCATTTTGCAAGTCGAATTCGCCGTTATTCTGAAAGATATTGCCGCCCAAATCTTTAGCATTCCCCATATCTGGCAGCGACTTTTCCTCCGCAGTCAAACCGTATTCCGTATTTTTTTCAATGCGATTATTGCGTAAAATCGGCTTAGATTCCCCTGCTAAAACTATACCGGAGCGATTTTCCAAAATTTGGTTATCAGCAATCAAAGGAGCCGACTGAGCTTGCAGAGAAATGCCGAAATCCGTCTTTTGAAAAATATTGCGCCGTATTACTCCCTTAGCAGTTCCCGCCATAATCACCCCAGCCGCAGAGTTTGCCACAAATATGTTGTCGAGAATCGCAGGATTAGCGCTACCCGTGGCAAAAACGCCTTCGCGCTTGCAAAGTGTGAAAGTGCAGTTAGCCACAGTCGGAGAAGTTGACTCAATCCAGACTCCCGTGCCGCGACTATCAAGATTAGTGACAGTTACTCCGCGCAATTGGGAATTAGTTGCTAGCAGTATCGTGATATTTTGGCTGGCAGCGGTGGGACTGACAAATTTGCCGCTGCCTTGAATTAGAATGCCTCTACCTTTGTTAGTTTCATTGCCAATAACTTTTACTCCCGATGGAATTTCCAAGGGGAATTTTTCACCACTAGCAGCGCTGTAAGTTCCCGGTGCTAACTGAATCGTAGTTCCCGATGCAGCGCGGGCGACGATCGCGCGGGCTATAGTTTTGAATGGAGCCGATTGAGTGCCGGCCGCGGAATCGCTGCCTGTTAGCGGGTTGACGTAAAGTGTTGTCATGTTTTTGTTGAAGAGATAATTGGCGATCGAGCTTTTGTGCAATTTTCATTGTCTGCGAACTTGACCCTGGATATATATTCAGCTTTTATCAGGAAGACACCCACAGGGGATGACAACCATAGGGGAATTGCCCTACAAAGGACTATATTTCTCCTTACCAGAAACAGCAAATATCCGATTTATTAAAGAAGTCAGATATCTGGATTTTCTATTAAACATCTCCAAAAAAGCAAGCTTTGAACAGGCAAGATGCCTGTTCCACAATAATTATTGGAGATGTCTATTTCATTCGCAGACAGTCGAGATTCCCTGGCCGAAAACCTTAACCGCTTCAGCCAAATCAGTTTCACCCATTAAAATGCAGCGTCTTAGCAAATCGATATCCAGCGTTTCCAATCCTGACAGTTGACTCTGAATTACTTGCTCGTAGCCATCTTCCCGAAGATGATACAGCCGCAGCGTGCCATCTTCCCAAAACCAGATTTCAGGCACGCCCAAAGCTCGATATTTTGGCAACTTGCTCAGTCCACCGCTAGTATAAACCACCTCGATCGACAAATCGGGAATCAACTTAGGTTCTCCCAAACAAAACGATTTGTCTGCTTGAGTAGAAGCTTCTGGCGTCTTCTCCTGCGTCATTGAACCAGAAGGGTAAAACTTAATACCTTGTTGCAGCAGAAAAGTAGTCACCAAGTAACCAATGATTTCCGAAAAATTTTCGTGTTGGAATCCCGGCATCAGAATCTCAATCGCCCCTGCAAAAAAAGACAACTTTATGCCAGGGGAATCTTCCGAAACCTTCTGGATTAACTTGAATTGCTCCCAAGTGCCGTTGAGCACCACTCGCCCATCGAGAATTTCGCGATCGAGAACTTGTGTCATTGAGCTACACCATTATCTCCTATGGGAATTATAACGCATTGTGCGATCGCTCCTACAGAAGATCCATGCAGCAATTGTAGCTTCAAAATCCGAACAGTTATCTCTAGTTCCCAGGCTCTTCCTAAGAACACATATCCCAAGGCTCTGCCTCGCCTTAACTCCCAGCCTATTTCACAATACAAGACGCATCCAAAACCACTACAATTTCATTCTGAAAAACCGCACAACTTGTCATTGCTGAAGCTAAAGCGGGAATTTTCCCTTGTTCGAGAGAAAGGCTCGCCTCCGGTATAGAATCAAATTGATTTAGCCAGCCATCATCCTTTATATACTGAAGACTCAAAGCATTGCGATCTATCATCCAAAAATCAACTCCATATTGATTGATAAAATTTTGCAATACAGCTCGATCGGGAGTGTATTGAGCGCGAATTAAATCGTTAAGTCGCTGCAGATATCTGCTGTAGTAGCCTTTCTGATACGGCACTGCATATTCCTTTGCCACCAGAACCGAACGCTGACTAAAGGTTGGCAAATGATCCGTATCGGTGGCGATCGAAGCAATCAATATATCTTTAGGTTGTTGCTCAAAAAAATTGTACAAAGCTGGCATTTTACCTTCTACATACCCGACAGTTGGGAATTTTTTGACCAAGGCGGGATAAAAGACAACGGCGATAGCGATTGTCGCTGTCGTAATTAGTGCCACTAGATTTTTTAAATGAAATATTGTTGCTGTTTTTGATGCCCAATGACCGACTCCATCGATAATTAAAGTGAGGGCGATCGCAGTTATTAAAACAACAATAAATCGCAAGCTGTAAGCTGTATATCTACCTGGTTGATATAGCTTAAAAATGGTAGCGTGAGCCGCAAAAAACATCGCCGAGGAGGCTAGAAATAGCTGAAGCAAAAGCCAGATTTTGCTTTGAATCTGATTTGCTAAGGGAAAAACCGATCGCAAAAACAGCAGTAGCGGAAATAACAGCGCGACACAGTGAGTTACAGGCGTAAACAGCGACTTGGGAAACATCCCGCTACCCCGCCCTGTCAGCCAATAATCTACCGGATTTGAGCGAAAAAAAGCATTTCTGCCACCTGGTGCAAATTCGGCCATTTGCTTCGCTTCTGCTGCGGTATAAGTTGGGCCAAATTCAGAGTTATCTAAAGCATAGGGCAGCATTACTAAAAATATTAATCCCAAACCTGTACTGCAAAATAGGTAATTTGTTCGATCGCCCGACAAGCGCAAACTGCCCTTTTCCCAGCATAGCAGGCGCAAAACTAAAATTCCAGCAGCAACCAAGGCGTAAGGAGGATAGAATAGTCCGATCAGCGCGATCGCCCCCAAACAAGGCAGCAACGAACTGCGCGACAAATAATATAAAAAAGCCAGAAATATCGGATAGATAAAAGCTCTTGGCGTTGTGGAAGCCAAATCATCAGTCATCCACATATGCTGATTTAGCAGCAAAGATGCAATAAATCCAGTCATCGGCACTGGCAACATTTCTAGGCAAAGACCAAAACAGTAATAGGTGGAGATTAAGCCGAGAAATAGTGGCAATATTTTGTGAAATAATAGCGGGTGAATGCCAACTGTTGCTGCTAATTTGTAGAGCGTGCTGTATCCTGCGGGGGCGACAGATTGAAAATAATTAGCAATGAAATCGTTGGGGAATAATTCAGGATCGACAAACCGCATCATCCAGAAAACGTGCTGCCTCGCATCGTCTTGCACCATATACTCGGCGCTAAAGACTTGCTTGAGTCCTAAAATAGCATAAACTGTGGCAAATGTCAAGCTCAGAGTCAACCAAAATATTGTGTGCGATCGCGATGTGCGATCGACTGTAGCAGTGAGAAATTTGTGCAACCGAGCTATTAATACCATTTGAGATTCGAGATTTTAGATTTTAGAATTGGGAATGACTGATTTTGACAAGTAGGATTATATTATGCCAGGTCAATTACCCCTAATAAAAAGTGTTTGTCGTAAGGAATAAAGTCCTCACGACAAACCGCTTTATTTTCAACTTCGCCCTATTTTAGATTATTTTCCAGCCCGCACACCCGCAATTTTAAGGCGAATCCGATACAGACTTGTACTTCCCGTAATATAAAGCGTTTTGCGATCGCTTTCTCCCCAAGCCAAATTAGTCGCCGTCTCAGGCACAGAAATCTTCCCCAAAAGCTTGCCATCCGGCGAAAAGATCCACACTCCACCCGGCCCGGTGCTGTAAACATTCCCCTCTACATCAACTTTTAAACCGTCGGGTACTCCCCTTTGACTGGCATCTTTTAACTCCGCAAAAAGCTGCTGGTTAGTAACAGTTCCGTCCGGTTTTACATCGAAAACAGCAATGTATCCCGCTTCCGAATTGTTGACATAAAGTTTTTGCTCGTCGGGTGAAAAAGCGATGCCGTTCGGCAGCACCAAATCCTTAACCAGCAGAGTTAATTTTCCGTCGGGTGCCAGCCTGTAAACACCGTAAAAGCCCAATTCTTCCTGCTCTTTACTAACACCGTAGGACGGATCGGTAAAATAAATACTGCCATCGGATTTAACAACTAAATCGTTCGGACTGTTGAGCCGCTTACCCTCGTATCTATCCGCCAAGGTGATAACTTTTCCGTCCTTTTCTGTACGGGAGACGCGGCGATTTTCGTGTTCGCCAGTAAGTAAGCGGTTTTCTTTGTCTAAAGTATTCCCGTTGGCTTTTCCCGAAGGGCGGCGAAATACCTCAACTTGCTGATTTGAGCCAAATTTATAGATAATATTGGCGGGAATATCGCTGAACAGCAAAAAGCCGTCTGGATGCCAAATCGGGCCTTCTATAAATTGGAAATTGCTAGCTAGTTTTTCTAGTTTGGCGCTGTCATCGAGAATACTTTGCATGGTATTTTTTGTGTTCTGGTTTTCCGTTTTAGCGGTCATTTTTGTGAAGTTTCCGCTAAGTATTTCGCTAGGACTGCTGACTGCTAAAGTTAATACCATCAACAACAAACTAATTGTAGCAATTTTGATTGTCATGTTTGCTCATAAATAAATTATTTCCTTCCCGCCATAAGATTAACTATCTCCTTCTTTACTTCTTCCTTTCTTCTTTCTTTTCTCCAAGAGCGCTATCGCGCCCCTTCGCTAACAAATCTAAAGCGGTTCGTAAACTCACTCTTTTGTCCAGCAAAAAAGATGATTGAGAGCGGTATTAAATTTAATAGTACCGTATGGAGCAAAAAAAATAAGCTCTAAAATGCGAGCTTAATTATATTTAACTTAAAAGGTTTTACCTGTCAACTGTTAAGCTGGAAATGAAACAAATAGCGCCGCAATACCAAGAACGATCGCACCGATACCCATCACAAAAGACCAGAAGCGGTGATAACTGTTAACCACCGTACCGCTATCGCTTTCAAGCTGAATCAAATCCATCCAAGGTGCAACACCCCGGCGGAACCAACCCAAAGTCCTAACATCCATCCCAATCAAACTTTCAACCCGTTTCATGCCAAACAGAAAATTACCAATTGGCCCAAAACGAGAAGCATAGCGCAGATAAATCATTCCCGTTCTATCTTGCAATTTCAGATCGGAACCGAAGGTATAACCCGCATCGCCGCGACCAATTAATTCGCCTTGTAGTTGCGCCGGTTGACCCCGCAAAGGACTTGCGTAAGGGTCAGACATTAAGGTTAAAACATCCAAATGTTCTGCTTGTTGGTAATTCGGGAACATCACCAGAGTTTTGAGCAAAATTCCCACGCCCAAACCGATTAAAGGACAAGCAACCATCATCATCGGGTTTACAGCATACAGGGAAATGCCGATCGCAAAACCCACCGCTAAGCCCAGAGTTTCTGCACTGTACAGCAGCAAATCGAACACAAAATTGCCGTACAATCTCCGCTTGCTCAAATCGTTGCCTTCGCCGACAATTCGCCCCATGTCAAACTCAATATCTAAGCCTAATTGTTCGGCATAAGTGCTCAAAGCGCGAACTCGTTTACCAGTCAGCGGGTGAGTCGAGTTCAACTCCATCCACCAACCCCACGGATTAAACATATCCCACAAAAACACTCGCCCAATCTTTTCTGGTTCCGAAGAAATCCTGTAAGCAGTGCCAGTAGATGTGGCAGCTTTGGCATCGTAAATGCCTAAAGCGCGAGTTCCTTCTAATAAGCTGCTGGGTTCTGTTGCTCTTTGTCCTTCTTCCAAAATACCGTAAGCAATTTTTACCAAAGCGCGGGATAAAGCATTGGGATTTCCGGTTGTTTCGGCAGCAAAATGGTCGGCAAAATATTCTCGCGTCCGCGACAAATACAGCAATAAATAAGTGCCAGCGATGTAAAACAAATAAGCAACAGCAGCTACAGTACCGGCCGCATCTTTAGCTTTTTCCCCACCACTTCGACCCATTCTTTGAGTTGTAGTGTAAATTAAATAAGTAATCTGCACCAAAGTCGAAGCTAAAGTCATTACTGCAAAGTCCCAGTGGACGATGTGACCGAGTTCGTGGGCGTAAACAGTGGCAATTTCCTCGTCGTCTAAATAGGTAAAAAGACCTTGACTGACGACTAACCGAGCGCTGTTGGGAAATGAACCGTAAGTAAAAGCAGTAGGGTTTTGGTCGTCGATAATTCCTAAACGCGGACAAGAGAGTTTTTTCTGCTTGCAAACCTTCTGAATAACTTTAGCTGTTTCGGGACTTAGGCTTTCAATTTCTGCTAGGGAAACCCAGCGAGTATGGTATAGCCAATTTTGGCTTAAGTCCATCAAGTAAGGTGATAGGAAAAAAGCAGCGATGTTAAAAATCAGAGTTATGGGAAGTGCGATCGCCAATCCGGCGACTGGATCGGGACTGCTGAGAATCAAAACAGAGGCTAAAGATAGCGCTAACACCATACCAAACAGCAGGCTGATGGTGACGCCGGAAGCTAAAACGAGATTTCCGCCAGTTTTCTGTATCAGTTTAACGCCGGCTTTGGCTGCTCGCCCTGCCTTGCGTAAAGGGGCATGAGATGACATAATAATCTCCAAAGGTTATTGACAAAAGGAAATGACCGTGGGATTTTATCTATACTTCACTGTTTTAACCTGTTAATGCGGATTGCTGTAAGGGGTCTCAACAAAAATATAGAATTTCCTCTAGAATTGTTAAGACTGAAAACCGCCCCCAAATTTATTTTTGCGGATTCAATTCCAAACTCAAAATTCAAAACCGAACAATCAAAACTATTTAAAAGTTACTGCCATGTCTATTATTGAAATTGCCCAAAAAACGCGCGGATATGCTAGAAAATTGGCAGTTTTGTCCGCTGAGGCCAAAAATCAAGCTATTGAAGCTATTGCGAAAGCTTTAGAAGCTGCTGCGCCGGATATTGTGGGGGCGAATGCTGCTGACTGCAAGGCGGCTGAGGCTGATGGAATTGCGAAACCGCTGTACGATCGCCTCAAGTTGGATGAGAGCAAGTTGAAAAGTGCGATCGCGGGCGTGCGAGACGTTGCGAAACTCCCAGATCCGATCGGTGTCGTGCAAATCCACCGTGAATTGGATACAGGATTAATTCTGAAGCGCATCACCTGTCCTTTGGGCGTTTTAGGCATTATTTTTGAAGCGCGCCCAGAAGCTTTAATTCAGATAGTATCCTTAGCCATAAAATCTGGAAATGGCGTCATTCTCAAAGGTGGCAAAGAAGCAGTCCGTTCCTGCGAAATCTTGACAAAAGTGATACATCAAGCATTAGCAGAAACAGCGGTTAATCCAGAAGTCGTGCAGTTGCTGACGACGCGGGAAGAAACAATCGAACTGCTGAAAATGGATGAATATGTAGATTTGATTATTCCCAGAGGTTCTAATTCCTTCGTGCGGTTCGTGCAGGAAAACACGCGGATTCCCGTGTTAGGACACGCCGACGGAATTTGTCATTTGTACGCAGACAAAGCAGCGGATATTCAGAAAGCCGTAGAGATTTGTGTAGATGCAAAAACCCAGTATCCCGCCGCCTGCAATGCCATTGAAACCTTGTTAGTTCACAGGGCGATCGCCCCCAAATTCCTGCCCGCTGTTGCCGCAGCTTTGCAGCAGAAAAAAGTCGAATTGCTGGGAGACGGAAAAACTCGCGCCATCCTCGAAAATATTGCCGAAGCAAATGAAGCGGATTGGTCTACAGAATACAGCGATTTAATTTTGTCAATCAAAATAGTAGATTCTGGGGAAGAGGCAATTAATCACATCAATACATACGGTTCGAGACACACCGATGTAATTGTCACCGAAGACAGCGAAGCCGCCGAAACATTTTTAAATGGAGTCGATGCGGCCGGAGTTTATCACAATTGTTCGACTAGATTTGCCGACGGTTTCCGCTACGGTTTCGGTGCAGAAGTGGGGATTAGCACGCAGCAAATGCCGCCTCGCGGGCCTGTGGGTTTAGAGGGGTTAATTACCTATAAGTATCGAGTTGTTGGGGATGGCCATATTGCGGCTAGTTATGTTGGGAAAGATGCTAAGGAATTTACACATCGGGATTTGTAAATCCTCGATAGCCGATCGAACCCGATAATAAAAAAGCCTGTAATGGCGGGTTTTACAACAATATTTGATGTTCACGAACAATTTATATAAACCCGCCCCTAGACAGCCGATAATCTAGATTAACCTGATGTTCGATCGCAGGCGAAAAATGTAGATTTAGATTGGTCGTTGGGTGGGGGCGGGTTTATTATATTTTTGGTTGATAACATAGATGGTTGGTAAAACCCGCCCCTACGATATCCTGTAGATACTGAATCTTAACCAAAGTGTCGCTTCTCCTTCATCCATCCCAAAAATAGCGATCGCCCTTCCTTCCCTCGCATTCAAACAAACTTAGCTACAATAAGCTATACTGTGCTCGGCGACTCCCCACATCGAACAATTTGCCGTGGTTTATGTCTAACTCCTCCCTCCTCACCCCAGGTTCAACTCTAGAAAAACGCTACCGCATCCTCCGCGAATTGGGCCGCGGTGGCTTTGGGCGCACTTATCTCGCCGAAGATATCAACCGCTACAACGAACATTGCGTGCTCAAAGAGTTTTCTCCGGTGGTGCACAGCCCGAAAGCCGCCGAATTGTTCGATCGCGAAGCGAGTATGCTTTACAACCTCCAACACCCGCAAATTCCCCGGTTTCGAGAACTCCTGCGAACCGATTTGGCTGGGAATCCATCTTTATTTTTAGTCCAAGATTATATCAAAGGTCAAACCTACGAAGAAATATTGATATCGCGTCAGCAACAAGGTAAAAATTTTACCGAAGCTGAAGTTACTCAACTGCTATTTCAGCTTTTACCAGTTTTAGAATACATCCACTCGAAAAATTTAATTCACCGCGATATTTCCCCGGATAATATTATTCAGCATGATGCTGACAAACTACCATTTTTAATTGATTTCGGTTCTGTTAAACAAATCGCAGCAAATGCCGTACTTCAGTTTAACGGACAATCGGATACGGCGATCGGCAAACAGGGTTATTCCCCAGCCGAACAAATGCGACTGGGGAAAGTTTCTGCCGCTAGCGATTTGTATGCTTTAGCCGTGACGGCTTTGGTACTGCTAAGCGGCAAAAAGCCTCAAAAATTGTACGATATCAATAATAAAACTTGGGATTGGCGATCGCACGTCAGTGTCAGCCCTAATTTAGCCACGGTATTGGATCGGATGTTAGCAGAACAACCGGGCGATCGCTACCAATCCGCAAAAGCAGTCCGCGAAGCACTCAAAGATCCAAAACTCTCTCAAATTGGCAGTATAATTTCCCAAATGGTGACAATGAACTTTGTCGGCCGCCCTTTCAAAAACGCCACTCAAACTGCTACCAGCAATCATACCCCTGTTCACCAAAATCCTCAACTGGTTAATAACAACCCCACATTCAAGTTAATTCCTTGGAAAACCCTAGGGAGTTTAAGTGTGATTTTGGTACCGGGAATTTTAGCTTTTAGTGTAGTCAAATCTGGTTTCACATTGCCCAAGTTGCCGGATTTACCTAAATTTTCTTCGCGCCAACCGCCTCCCGATACATCTTTAGAGGAAGCAGAGATAATTCGTCAAGAAAACATTGGGAAACGACGCAAAAATCTCAATATAAATCAAGATATTTTTTATCAAAAAGTTGATGAATTATATTACAATAAATATCCAGAATTCCAAGGTCGTACCTTGACAGAAAAGCCAGAAGATGCTGAAATTAGGCGGAAATGGTATGAAGTTGCTGAGGATTTATTGGACAAGTTGGAGAAAGGAGGACGGTTGTGAAATTTAAGATAGAATAAGAGTGATTGAACCGCAGAGGGCGCAGAGGGCGCAGAGGGAAGAGGAAGAGGGCAAAGGGCAAAAAAAGAGAGGGAAGAGAAAGAGAACTTTATCTGGTTTAATACAAATTGGTATAGAACAACGCACTTTTAGTTTATTGCAAAATGGATTCTATTCAACTTACAGGAATTCGCTGTTACGGATATACGGGCTATCTGCCGGAAGAGCAAGTTTTGGGGCAGTGGTTTGAAGTGGATGTTACTCTCTGGCTGGATTTATCGCAAGCTGGAAAAAGTGATGATATTCAACATACTCTTGATTACCGCAGCGCAATTACTCTGATTCAAAAGCTAGTCAAAGAGTCGAAGTTTTTATTAATCGAACGCCTAGCAGATACTATTGTTCAAGCGCTTTTACAACTACCGTTAGTCGAAAAAGTTAAACTACAACTCTCGAAACCTGCTGCCCCCATCCCTGATTTCGGGGGTAGAATTACTCTAGAAATTACTAGAAGTCATTAGTCCTTAGTCCTTAGTCCTTAGTCCTTAGTCCTTAGTCATCAGTCTTTAATCTGCATTAGTTTGTCGCTAATGACTGATGACTGATGACTGATGACTATTGATTAATTACCACTTCAGCAAGTTAAATTCTTCCATGTCTACGGTATTGCGGTTGCGATAAATCGCCAAAACAATTGCCAAACCCACCGCAGCTTCAGCCGCGGCTACCGTAACTACAAACACGGTAAATACTTGGCCCTTAATTTGTACGGGGTCGAGATAATTGGAGAAACCCATCAAATTGAGATTGACAGCATTCAGCATCAACTCGATCGACATCAACACGCGCACTGCATTTCTGCTGGTAATCAAACCGTAAATGCCAATACAGAAAAGTGCGGCGGCTAATAACAGGAAATACTGGAGTTGCAGTTGCATAAATTTTGCGATTTTGTCTCAATCTAAAGTTACTACAAAACTAACACTATGGTGCGCTCAGCGCACCATAATATTACTTAGATTCTGGCGAAGACACATCTCCGGCCGAAACTAATTCGCGAGGTCTTTCCGGCAAACTAAAAGCTGGTGTTTCAGATAGCTTGTTGGACAATTCATCTGGCAAGAAATCGCGGCGCGCCAAGACAATGGCTCCTACCATTGCCATTAACAAAAATACTGATGCTAACTCGAAAGGCAGCAAAAAGTCGGTGAAGAAATGTTTGGCGATTGTAACGATCGAACTTTCGGCCGGTGCTCCTGTCGTCGCGACAATAGTCCAAGGAGTAGACACCACCATCGTACCCAAAAGCGCAAACAAGCCTACGCAAACTACTGCTGTTGCTACTTGACGCACCCAAGCGTTGGGAATTGTGCGGAAATCTTCGCGCTTGTTCACTAACATAATCGCAAACAAAATCAAGACGTTAACAGCGCCAACATAAATCAACACCTGCGCTGCTGCTACAAAGTCGGCATTCAGCAACAGGTACAAGCCGGCAATGCTGGTAAATACGCCGCACAGCAAAAAGGCTGAGTAAACGATATTTGAGAACAGCACTACTCCTAGTGCTCCTGCAATCATCATTACGGACAATATTCCAAATGAAACAATTTGAACCCCTTCAGCTAGATTCACAATTTTTTATCCTCAATTATTAGTGTTCTATTGTTCGTTTTTACTCATTAGTTAGCAGTCATTAATAATTGGTTATTTCACTAATGACTGATGACTGCTGACTAATGACTAATGACTTACTTTTCGATAATTTCCTCTGGACGCAGACCGGCGCGGCGATCGGTGTAGGAAACTTCATGGGGGTCGATCGCACCTTTCGGCAAATAAGCGAATTCCCGCATCGGTGTCACCATCGGGTCATCTGTAACCTTGTAGGGCAAACGTCCCAGGGCCACGTTGTCATAATTCAATTCGTGACGTTCGTAGGCGGCTAACTCGTATTCTTCTGTCATGGACAAACAATTAGTCGGACAATATTCTACGCAGTTGCCGCAGAAGATACACACTCCGAAATCGATACTGTAGTGCTTGAGTTGCTTCTTCTTAGTTTCTTTGTTAAATTCCCAATCCACTACAGGTAAGTTGATCGGACACACCCGAACGCAAACTTCGCAGGAGATGCACTTGTCAAATTCAAAGTGAATTCTGCCCCGAAAACGTTCGGAAGGAATTAATTTCTCGTAAGGATACTGCACCGTAATCGGGCGGCGTCTCATGTGGTCAAAAGTAACAGATAGCCCTTGACCGATATACTTAGCAGCTTGAAGAGTCTCTTTGGCGTATTCGCCTACTTGATTGAGGAATTTTAGCATCGTGTTCTCTCTCTGTACTTGAGTTTTTGGTAATTGCTAATTGATAATAGGTCATGAGAGTTAACAGCTACTCTAGGTTAGCTATTATCTGTTCTGTTACCTATTACGAATTAACCGCCAAAAGCAAAGGGAAAGGCAAGCTTCAAAGCTGCGGTCAACAGCAAATTAACTAAAGCAACGGGAAGTAAAAACTTCCATCCCAAATTTAGCAATTGGTCGATCCGAACTCGCGGCAGAGTCCAGCGGAGCAGAACAGCCAGAAACAAGAAAAAGTAGGCTTTCAGCATGGTCATTGTAATGCCCAGCAAGCCGGTAATTACCTGCAACCAAGGAGTCGTTTCGCTCAATCCTAGGGCATTTGTCAGGACTCCGACAGGAATCGGGGACTCCCAGCCGCCGAGGTACAAAACTGCTACTAACAGGCAAGAAAGGACGAGGTTAACGTAGGAAGCGATATAGTACAAAGCAAATTTCATGCCTGTGTACTCAGTCTGATATCCTGCTACCAATTCTTCTTCTGCTTCTGGAAGGTCAAAGGGTAAACGTTCGCATTCTGCTAGTGCTGCGATCCAGAAAATCAGGAAACCTGCTGGTTGCCGCCAGATATTCCAGCCGAGAATGCCGTAGCCGGCTTGCTGGTGTACGATGTCGATCGTACTGAGGCTATTGGACATCATTACAACTGCCAATACTGCCAAAGCTAGGGGAATTTCGTAGCTGAGGGATTGAGCGGCGGCTCTGAGTCCTCCGAGGAGGGCGTATTTGTTGTTTGAAGCATAGCCGGACATCAGCAAGCCGATCGGCTGAATGCTAGAAAGAGCAATCCACAGAAATATTGCTGTCCCCATATCGGCGATCAGCATATGCTCTCCGAAGGGCACGATTAAGTAGGAGAGAAAAACTGGAATCACCACAATTACCGGGCCTAGGGTAAATAGCAGCGCGTCAGCTTTTGCCGGTACAATGTCTTCTTTGAAGACCAACTTCAAACCATCAGCAACGGGTGCTAGCACTCCCAGAGGGCCGATAAATTCCGGGCCTATCCGCTGTTGAGCGGCGGCGGAAATTTTCCGTTCCAGCCAGACGCTAGTCAGTACCCCGAAGACGGCAGCGACAATCATCAGCAACATTGGCAGCGGTAGCCAAAGCAGTTGGGCGATGTCCGCCGGTAAGCCCAAATTCATCAGGGCTTCTACAAAACTTCCTTGTAAGTCAATTCCTGGGTTCATTTTTCCAGCTTTTGAGCGCTCAGCATATAATTTTTCACCCGTCCTTTGTAGGAGTAGGCTTAGAAATCGGGGTCTTTGTAAAGATTTTTAATGCTTTACCGCCTAATAGTATATCGCCCGACAGGCTCCAAGAACGCACAGACAGGGTGAAGTTCTAATTATATGAGCCGGCAGCGTAGCTAATGGGTGGTAAATTATGGTTGGCTGTTCACGGTTGACGGTTGACTGTTGACGGTTGCAAGGCGGTGAGAACGCCAATTGAAAAACGACCAGCAAATATTTCAGTCCCCTCGCGGGGAAAAGGTAGAGCACTGCACGGATTTTGACACGGATACACGGATGAGTTGAGCTATCTGAGCCAAACAAAAGGGCCCAGAGTTAACTCTGAGCCCTTTTAATGCTATAAAGTGGCTTTCAAATGGCTTAAACCATTGATTTTACGTCACTTCTTTTATGGAACTGGGCAGAATCGAACTGCCGTCCAAAGCGGGTATTTACCTTCCGATCGTTCACAGGTTTATCCCCTCTAATCCTCGGGGCGGGAACCATCTTTATCCCAAATGGGGGGATTTTCTAGTGATTGCTTTCCTAGCTAGCCGACTAGAAACGTTTAGCTAGGGCATCCGTTGGGGGTTGTTATGCTACCTTTAACGGAGTGAGGTGGCATACACTCTAAACCAAGCTCAAGAAGTTTTTAGGCTACAGCTACGGCTTTGCGAGCGAAAGGAACGATGTTGTTCGCATTTACTATTTTTTTTGAGCCGATATTAACGAGAGTAGACTCCCTCTCGACCTGCATCACGGAGCAGCTTTCGCCACCCTGTCGAAACCATTACAGCCCCTCGTGCGTTCTCTAATTATAGACAATATTTCGTGTTGCGTCAACTAGATTTTAGATTTGGGATTTTAGATTTTCGATTTTGGCACAAAGCTGAGTCGGGAATATTTACATCTTGCACCATTTTTTTGAACAGGCAAGATGCCTGTTCCACAAGAGTTGAGTTTTCCTGTGGGGAGTAGGGGTTGGGCATCTTGCCCGCCCAGGTTTATTGACGCAAGATGCCTGTTCCACAAGAGTTGAGTTTTCCTGTGGGGAGTAGGGGTTGGGCATCTTGCCCGCCCAGGTTTATTGACAAGGGTGCAGGATGTCAGCGCTGCCAAGTTTAATGCAAGTTCTCGTCCCAGACGCCGATGTAAATCCGATCGCGCTCGTTGCGTTCGATCGTCCCTTCCAGCGAACCTTTCCTAAACGTAAAGCGATTACTCCGGCGCAGCTGCACGTCGCGGAATCCCTGCAAAATCTCCCGGTTTGCCCCGCCCACCATGCCGTTTAAGGCGGTTCGCACCACCAAATCGTCCACAGACTGGGCAAAAGAACCCTCTGTTTGTACTAGCTCGCCCGAATCGCGATCGTAAATGTAGCCCAGAGTAATCCGATTTGGCAATATTTCGTAAAGTGCGGTGCGAGTATTCGGCCAATAGCCCCGCGCTTGAGAGTCAGTGGGTTCTCCCAATTCAGCTAAAATCTGACTTTCCGGCGTACCAACCGCATACCCAGGGATTGTGGGAGTCTTCTGATAATTGGTTCCCGGTTGTTCGCTGGGTGCGGGCGATCGATCTGGCGGCAACTCTTTGTCAACAAGTTTTTCTGTTGGTGTGGGTTCGACAGCCTCGGGAGAAGGCGCTGGTGTTGGCTCTGGCGCTGGTGTTGGAGTTTCAGCAGCAGGCGCTGGAGTTTCAGCAGCAGGCGCTGGAGTTTCAGCAGCAGACGGCGGAGTTTCTCTGGGAGTCGGCGAGAAAGGCGTTGGTGTCGGCGCGGGAATTGGTGTGGGGCTGGAGCGCGCGTCTGGATCTGCTGGGGCCGAAGTGCGATCGTCCTGGGCCACAGGTGCGGGTTCCGAAGACGGCCGGTTGAAGAAAACTCTAGCAATACCGACCAAACCTGCCACAATAAGTGCGATCGCCACGAACCCCAAAATCCACCAAACCTTGCGGCTGCCTTGCCCAGAAGACACCACAGCAGGCGCTGTTCTGGAACCCGCAGGCGACTGAGGCCCGTGTCCCGGCATCACCGCCACCGTCGGCCCGGTGCTCGGCGACGCTGCACCATGAGGCTGCCCATGCAGCAGCGACAGCCACTCATCGACGCTAGCAGGGCGATTTTGAGCTTCTACCGTCATCCCCCGCATCACCCCAGAACTGACAGCGGCACTTAGCTGAGGCTGCAAGTCGCGGGGTGAAGGCATCGGCTGGCTGGTGCGTAAAATTGCAGCCACCGGCACCTGTGCTGTCAATAAAGTGTAAAGCGTCGCCGCCATACCGTAAACATCTGTTGCGGGCGTATATTTTCCTTGGGCAAAATACTGTTCAGGGGGCGCGTAGCCGTCGGACACCATATTAGTGTGACTTTGGGTTGCACCAGGAGTAAACTCGCGGGCAATGCCAAAGTCAATCAGCACGACTTCCTGAGTACCTTGGCGCAAAATAATGTTTTGCGGCTTGATATCTCGGTGCAGCAAACCCTTTTGATGAACTGCCTTCAACGCAGCCCCAATTTGAGTGATGTAGAGAATTGCAATATTTTCTGGCAGCGGATTATTTGAACCGACTACATCGCCCAAATTCTGACCGGCGATGTAGTCCATCACCATGTAAGGCTGCCCGTCTTCGACAAAGAAATCGCTGACGCGGACAATATTGGGATGGACGCAGGAAGCCAACCGCCTCGCTTCGTCTTGAAACTTGCGATCGAACTCAGCAAAATTGGGTTGCTGCCGCAGAGATTCGTTGAGGGTTTTAATGACTACAGGCTGTCCTAAATAGCGGTGATTTGCCCTGAAGGTAATCCCAAAGCCGCCGCGTCCCAATTCTTGTTCGAGGGTGTACTTTCCACCCTGTAAAGTTTTGCCGATTAGCGCATCCATAGGTTCAGGCGATCGCGTACCAGATAATATGGCTGATTATGGCACGTATGGTGGGCTAAGTTACCAGTCTAAAGGGCGATCGAGAAGTGCGATCGGCGTTGCCATTCCTTCCCGAATCGATTCCCGCATCCCCGGCACTGAGAGAAGATACAGTGTCTCCTGCACAGATGCCCAGTCAGATTCAGATAATAACACTGCATTGCTAGTCTGTCCTGCAATCACAATAGGTTGGTGCGACTGACTCACCGAATCGATCAACTGCTGTAACTGATGTTGAGCTTCATTAATTGGGATCATAATTTTCTACTTGTCTAAATAGACTTTTCTAATTGATATTGGCGGGCTTCCGACACTGCTACAACTGCCCCAGAAACTTGTCGTACTCTGCGTGTGAACCAACCCAAAACCAGATTACAGTGTCTCCATCCAACTGACCAACTGCTCGATAGTTTTTGGTAATTCGGGCTGAGTAGATGGGTAAGTCTGGATGCACCTTCTTGAAACGCAGGCTTGGATAACTTGGGTCTTCCTTGAACTGGCGATACGTCGCCCGCGTCTGGTTTTTAACTTGTTCAGGTAAATCAGCAAATAACTTACGGAACTCGATTGTAGTGCGTGAATTCACAATGTTTCTGGATCGAGTTCTTGGGTTTTGCCTGCCTGATACTCAGCCATTGCGGTCGCTGCGAGTTTAGCAAGAGCATTGGGGGAACGGGAGAATGCTTGATCCCAACGCATATCGTCTGCCGAGTCAGATTCAGACAATAACACCGCATTGCTACTCTGTCCTGCAATAACAATGGGTTGCTCCGCCATCTTACTCATTGTCATGAATACAAGAACAACAACAGGTAGGATGTAGGCTGTTGATTTACCTATTACTGGGGCGATTGCTGCTGAAACAGAACTCACAAGAGTTTTTTGTAGTACATCTGACGAAGAAAGTAGCTCTTTTCGTTCATCAGCGTATTTTTCATCGACGCTTAAGAATTTTTCAATTTCATCCCGGACTTCTTCAATAGATATATTTCTCGGTTGTTCTGCTCCAAATCGGAATGTGTTCTCTGGCATTGCATTCAGCCACTGTTTTGCTGCCTCTTCGTAAGAGTTAGTAGAATCCACTAGCTGCTTTATCATTTTTTGTTGGTACGTAGGCAGCGTTGTGAGCCACTCTTCATTATCAACCTGAAATAATTGTTCTAATTTATTTTCCATATCTACAACATTTCCCTAACGTACTCAACAGAGACCGCATGAGTAGTCTGATGGAGGGTATGCGGATCTACTCCACCCAATGAAATACCACCTCCACCACCCGGAGCATATGACCCAATCAGGATAGCAACTAGCATTGTAGTTTGTGCAGAGAATATAGGGCTTCCAGATTGACCTGGGCGAGCCTGAGTGTTCAGGACGACATGCTTGGTTTTGACTATTCCATTTTTAATTAAGATTCGTGCACCGATCTCAGTCCGTTGCTGAGTGAGTACCAATCTTCCATCATTGGCGTGAGGATAACCAAAAATATCAACAACATTGCCCAAGTTGAGAAGATCTGTGCTACCCATCGATATGTTAGAGAACAGATCAATACCAGCAGACAAAATACACAAATCTAGGAAGGGATCAATAGCTTCAATGCGAACCGGAAATACCTGAACTTGAGGATCAGAGGTATCTTGATAGTCATTAATCGAATTGTAAGGTCGTTTAACAACGACTAGATTCTGCTCATCTGCATTAGTAACATGGGCAGCCGTAACAAACTTTCCGGGACTATTTAGTAGAGTTGCTGTACCAAGCGGCAATACGCCATTTGCTTCGCTTCGTCCGACCGCCAATACTATGTTTGCGAGAGATGAGTATGACATTTGACTTCTTACGATTAAAGTATGAACTTGCCATATAACTATTAATTATACTACAACTGCGGTAGAATAACACTCTCATTGATAGATCATACCGCACTTTCGCCAAAGTTATGTTTCTAAGTTAAGTAAATCGTACCGCAACTTCAACATCATACCTGATCAGAGTATCAATTGTCGCAGCAATAGCTCGCTCTTTCTCGAACCCCCTGTCTCGTGGGATCACTGATGGACATCTTGAGCCACCATCATTGCATTGATATGGGTAAAGATGCGATCTAATTCCCCAATGGCGTCGAGTTCGGCTGCCTCTTCTGCCATTAGTCGATCGTCCTTCTTCTTCTCTAACAAATTTTCCATACGCTGTGGCAGCGATTCACTAAATTTGAACAACTTCCACCGATCGACTTTTTCAATGCAAATCTCATGGATTAACGAAGAGAGTTTGTTGAGAATTGAAACCATTGTAGGCTCCGAGCTTCGGGTTTTAGGTAGTGAGTAGATTATAGCTTTTACAGTTCTAGATGCACCATATCCAAATTCCGGGGCAACCACGGGGGGATTGCCCCTACTTTCAGACCATATAGGTCGGCTCACACCGCAGTATAATGGACTATCGAAACGCTGTTCTCGGAACCCTGGCGAGTTGGTAAGCCCCCCGACTGTCCAACAATTGATATTGATTTGGCTGCAATCCTAATTCCACAAATTTCTCTGGATATCCCAGCAACAAAATAGAGGGAGAAGTTGGGTTTTTAGATTGCTTAATGTAGTCGATCGCCCTTCTGACAGCTCGGTAGTAAGTCACCGGCTCTTGGGTATAAAAAACCAGACTGGGTTTCCAGAAACCAACCATAATAAACTCTTCCCCCGGCAGTTTTTGTTGAACCGCAACCTGCGCTAACTGTCTCAGAGGTAGCTGGCGGTTGATATCGACCAAATTGTAGGCGGGAGTAAGACCAAAGATGATAAATGCTACTAACCCGATGAAGTTAGCAACCAAAATCCAGCGCTGTTGCCGCTGCCAAAGTAAAAGTCCGATCGCCACCGCTGTAATTATCCAAATCGTACCGCCTACAATCAGCAATCCCGACTGCTGAATTGCTTGGGGAAAATTGGGCATTGCCGGGTCGTCTCCCAGCCAGTTGTAGCAGTAGAAAGTTGCTCCGGCTATAATCAGTAAAAATACGACATTGAAAATGTATGTAACTAACAGCCCTCGCGGTAAAGAATTCGGTTTTTTTTCTAACTTTGCCCGCCTATTTTCTGGTTCGTTGCCTGCAATAATATCGCTCCACAGCAGCGTTACCAAAATCGCAGCGGCGGGGATTAAAGGCAATACATAACTGGGCAATTTGGTCACGGCGATCGTAAAAAAGCCAAAGATGCAGACGAACCAAAATAGGGCAAATAAACTCAACTGAGCCGATCGCGGTTGACGACGCCAGTAACTGCGCTGCCAAAAACGGGTGCGGGCGATCGCCACCGGCAAATAAATCGACCAAGGTGCAAAACCAACTAGCACTACAAAAAAGTAAAAATACCAAGGCGCGGAGTGCTTGTTGACTACTCCAGTAAAACGCTGGAAATTGTGATAGCCAAAAAAGCTGTCAATATAAGTTTGACCGTTGTCTAAAATAACCAAAATGTACCACGGCAGGGCGATCGCCAGAATAATCAAGATTCCAGACACCGGACGCATTTCGCGCCAAAGTTGCCAAAAATTTCCCAAATAAAGCCCGAAGCAGCCAACAATCAGCGCTGGCAAGACAATTCCCACAGGCCCCTTAGCCAGAATTGCTAAGGCAATTAGTACGTAAAAAGTCAGATACCACTTATTGGGAAATCGGGAAGCGGAAACGGTGGAAAATTCGGCTTTTTCTCTCTGTTCTTCTAGAGTGTAACCGAGAAAAAATGCGAATAGTGCCGAACACATACAACTAACTAATAGCATATCTGAAACGCCAGTCCGTCCCCAGGCAATAGTTTGGGGATTTAAAGCTATTAGGGCAGCACCAATCCAAGGAGTAGAAAGAAAGAGGGGAAGACGACGAGTTTTGAGTTTTGAGTTGTTATTCTCTGTTTCTTCTTCCGGCTTCCATCGGACTTCTTCCTTATTCCTGACATCCGTTAAATCCGTTACAGAATCCGTTGCCGAACTTCCTCCTTCCTTCGATAGGGTATAAAATCCGAGGCAAGTCAGACCGATCGCACACAAAGCCGACGGAAGACGCACGGCCCATTCGTTAACGCCCAGAGTGCGGTAAGCCACCGCCATCAGCCAGTAAATCAACGGCGGCTTGTCAAACCTGGTTTCGCCGTTGAAATAAGGAGTGATCCAATCTCCTGTCAGCGTCATTTGACGCGCAGCTTCGGCAAACAACGGTTCGGTTTCGTCAACTAAACCGATGTTGCCGAGATTCCACAAGAAACCTACCCAGGCGATCGCGCACAGCCATAAAAGCGACAGCAGCTTTGGTGCGATCGGGCGATTCCTAAACTCTGACCAATTTTTAATAACTTCCTTCACCCAAACTTCCTGCGATTTTAGATTTAAAATTTTAGCTCGCATAGAGAGTCTACCGAAAGATTCGCATTCTCGAAACTCCCAAGTCGATCGCATCCGCTTAAACTCAGATGTTACACCATTCTCAACAAGGCTTTTATGGGCGGGCAGGATGCCCAACCCCTACTCCCCACAAGAAAATTCACTCTTTGTGGAACAGGCATCTTGCCTGTTCTTTATAATGATGCGGCTATGTGAGTTTAACCTCCCATAGCCGCACCATTCTCAACAAGACCGGATCAACCGGCTTTCTCGACCAAAATCTCGCCACCTGCAGCTAAGCGTTCACGGCTGCAAAATTAATTGCCATTCTCCGGCTGTGCTGTTCCAAGCCGGCGAGGGTGTCTCCCCGGCGACGAAAGGCCCCCAGTAGCGACGAGAACCATCCTGAGCAAAAACCACTAAAATGTCTCCCCGTTTGACTTGTAACTTTCCCTCCGGCAGCGATAGCATCAGTCCCTTGCCGCCACCTTCCCCCGGCGCAAAATCCCAGTGCGCGGGTTTGCCGTAGGATTCCTTGGCTTGCCGCTTCGACAGCAGGGCCACTCGCACTGGGTGTTCGCTGCGGTTGCTGACGCGCAAACGGCCGGAGGCTTTAGCATCTACAGGGATTGAGGAAAGCAATTCCTCCTCTGGATCTGGGGGGGTTGGTGTGGAGTCGGGTTTGGGCTCGCTGGCGGTGTCTGCTGAATCTGTCGCAACTGGGGAAATGGGGGGTATGGGGGGGAGTGCGGTGGCTTGTGAGGGCCAATCGCTGGAAGGATTTGAACCGTTGGAGATAGTGATTTCAAAACGTCCTAGAAACATTCCTGTAATTAGGACGATCGACACTCCAATTACGAGCTGGTAAATTTTAAGATTCATAAATTTTAGGCTTAAAGGATAGACTGCACCCGCAATGAGTCTTAACTATTTTTAATGTAAAACCAGGGGCTGCTGTGACACAAGATACAGTTACACTTAATGACTTAACCGTTCTCTGCTATAATTCGCCAATCGCTTAATACCATCTTAGATGTTAAATTTTATATTTTAGATGGCGACATACTGACCGCGGTAAGAATTTGGATTTAGCCTGGAGGGGCATTTGTTGACTCATCGGTATAGCTTTTAATAGCAGTTGAAAAAAAAAGTGCTACTCTATGCCCGTACTCCAAAACCCAATATTCATCAGTAATTCCGCATCTCAAATCTCCAATCTCGAATCTCCAATGGTATAACTTTTTTTATGCAGAATACCCGAATTAACAGATTGATTGATGTTCTGGGCGAGCGATTCCGAGGCTGGCTGAGCAATCCTTGGCGGCGGATTTCGCTACTGCTAATTAGCCTGCTGTTCGGCACTTTTTTGGGAACTGCTATTTCGACAATCACCGGACAATCAGCAGATTGGGATATTATCGCGGCCGGGCTGTTGGTGTTGTTGACGGAGTTCGCCAACTGGTTGGTTTACGCCAGCCCGCGGCCTGTAGCCCGTTCTTTTTGGGTGGAGATGCTCAATGCTCTGAAAGTTGGCGTGACTTACAATTTATTTGTGGAGGCTTTCAAACTTGGCTCTTAAAATGAGGGGAAATATTTGTCGGTTGTAGATAGTAATTGTACAAAACCCGCCCCCGCTAGCGAGAGTTTTTAGGATATGGATCGATCGACTGTAACCCCTGTTGAAATTTTACATCGATGGCAAGCCGGCGATCGCCCGATCGCTCCCGACTTCGATCACCTGGCTTTGTGGGAACTTGCGGATGATTTGCGATCCTCTTCGAGGGCTTCGCGAACGCGCGCTTTTGGGATTACTCCTGACAGTGTAGCCGATGTTGTCCGCTGCAAAACCGATTTATTCTTTTCTCTTCTTGACGAACTGCATACTTTCCCCCTAAAGTCAACTGTTTTTCTCGAAACTTTGTGGAATCTTTGGCTGCCGCTGGCAATGCAATTATCGACTGCCAAACAAAGTTTAAACCGTCCTTTAATTCAAGGAATTTTAGGAGGGCAAGGAACGGGAAAAACTACTTTATGCCAAGTTTTGAGGCTGATTCTGGGAAAATTGGGATATTCTACTGTCAGCCTTTCTTTAGACGATCTTTACAAGACTTATGCCGATCGCCAACAACTCCAAAAAGCAGACCCGCGTTTAATTTGGCGCGGCCCCCCCGGCACTCACGATATTGACTTGGGAATCGCAGTTTTAGACAAGTTGCGCGGTTCTCAAACTCATAATTTAGCAGCATTTGACAATCCCAAATCAGATGCCCTCAAACCGGATATAATTAAAAATATAGAAATTCCCAGGTTTGACAAATCAGCCTATGGAGGTGCAGGAGATAGAAGTCAACCAGAAATTATTTCCGGTGCGGATATTATACTTTTTGAAGGTTGGTTTGTCGGTGTGAATCCGGTGGTTGATGCCAAATTAAACCAGTTTTTGGCGGGTGCACCGTTTCCGATTTCCACAGAAAGCGACTGTCAGTTTGCGCGCGATATGAATGCGAAGCTGCACGACTATCTGCCGCTGTGGAACCGATTAGATCGGTTGATGGTTTTGTATCCCCAAGATTATCGCATTTCTCAAGTGTGGCGCAATCAGGCGGAACGGGAAATGATGGCGACGGGGAAGTCGGGAATGTCAGAAGCGGAAATTAATCGGTTTGTCGAATATTTCTGGAAAGCGCTGCATCCCGCGTTATTTATTAAGTCGATGGTTGAGGAGGGCGATCGCGTGGATTTAGTAATTGAAATTTTGGGCGATCGCACTGTCGGCAAAATTTGTCGGGCGATCGACTTAAAATTAACGCTTTAAGGACACAACAATGTTGTCTCCATACTGTATTTCAGCCTTTAAGGACACAACAATGTTGTGTCCCTACTTTATAGCAGCTTATCCTACACTCTATTGAAATTTCAGGACTTATGTAAAAAGTGGTTTGACGCGCGAATTATAGGGGTAAGGCGCGCCTTAAGCACCCTACAATACAGAGGTTGTCCGTCGAGGATGGAGAATTTCTAAATTAACTGCCGGGAGTACCAAGATCGATCGCTTTCTGCATCAAATCGTCGGTAACTTCGCCCGGTGTACCTGTGGGCTTAATTTCCTGAGCCATCGAACGAAAATCAGCGGGATTGCCGCTTTTATCTGCAGGCTTTGCGATATCTTTAGCAGCGGGAATAGGAAATTTAGGTGCAGTTGCAGCGGCGGCAGCTTGAGCGCCGGCACCCGTGCGATCGATGTCACTAACGCTGAATTCTTTTGAAGCTTCGTAGTCTGCTGATACATCAACGGTCGGCAACTTTTGTTCTCCAGCTTCCGCGCTTTCAGTGATTTGCTGAGCGTCAAAGCTCTCAATGTTATTTTGTTCTGTATTTATTTCCGACATAGCCGACTCCTTGCTAGTTTTATTTAACAATTCACTTTCTCAATCCTTACTTAAATCCCAGGCTTTTTCATCTACCCGCAGATGTATCGTTGGCTTCTATCTTAAGGATGATTTCTTCTAGGGTTGTGCCTTAAAATTACACCACTTTCCGAAAAGAATGCAGCTTTAGGCAAGCTCCCAACCCATACAGACTAAGGCATTCCCCATTGTTTAATCTAAAATCTAAAATGTAAAATCTAAAATCGTATTACCTCTCGGGGATGGTGACGGGCACTTACAAATGTTGATATTTATATATTCTGGAAGCATTTTTAAGGAATTTGATTTATGAACTCACCCGCCGCCACCAATCCTCACTCTCTCTCCAACGACACTCAAAACATCGTTCAGACAATCAACGGGTTGGGTACAGATGAAAAGCTGGCGCTGCTCTACTTTGTTTATGAAAAAATGGGAGATTCAATTACACCAGCCGCTCCCGCCGCCGCCGAACCAGAATTAGCTCCCATGCTGCTGGATGATTTTTACAAGCTTTCGGCCGATCAACAACTGAATATCATGCGAGGTATTGTCAACCGCGACGACACGCCTTATTCTCACGCTTACGGAGCTTTAACTGCTAACAATCAGTTGGTGGTTTGGTATGCTTGGGCGATTGGTATGGGTGAAACAATTGTCGATATCCCAGACGGATATGAGGCAACTGAGGCTGTCAATGGCGTGTTGGGTCAAATTGAAGGTCTTGATTTTGAACAGCAAATTTCGGTGCTGCGCGACGTAGCCAATAATATGGGCTACACCGATGTTAAACCAATTGCTACTCAGGCAGAAGTAGGGAAAACTTCTAGTCTTTAGATAAGAGTCTGCTGTTGCAACCTATCCTACACAAACTCTCCTCCTAGCAGAGAGGGACTCAAGAATAAAGGAATTACCCAAAACCTCTATATGTAGGGTGCGTCTCGGCGCACCCTACCGCTATAATTAGTAGGTAAAACGTTTTTTTGCTCTTAGGAATGAGAATTAAATAACTTCCACTCTTGAAAGTGGGATGGGCGTCCCGCCCGTCCTTTTTGGACGGGCGG